>JAJYRT010000132.1 GCA_021793945.1 Thermoplasmata archaeon | reverse complement strand
GCGCAGTCCTAGGACATGGGATGGTTACGAAAGCCAACCTCAATTATTTTAAAATATTTCTTGATCTGCTATTGGTAAAGAAAACATTACAGGGAAAGGTTATTAGCCATAAAATATAGTGGTTCTGCCCATGGATCTTATCACTTCAGTACTTATTCTGCTTTCAGTTTCCCTGATCATAGGGGAACTGTTCGAGGTAAAGGGCCTTCCCAGTGTGGTAGGCGCCCTTGTGGTGGGACTGGTGCTTGGTCCTGCTGTCCTCAATGTTCTGCAACCCAATGCTGTATTGCATGGGCTATCTGAAATAGCCCTATTCTTCATAGTGCTCCTGATAGGTGTTGATGTTACCTCGGATCTCCTGACAAAGTATTCTGCCAAGGGCTGGATTCTTACTATTTCGAGTTTTGTCATTCCTCTCATTACCATGGTTGCAATGGCTGTTTTTGTGTTTCATGTTGGGCTCACTGAATCCATAGCCGTATCAATCGGCATTGGAGTGCCATCAATATCCATCATCTCTGTTCTTGTAAACAGGTATTCACTCCTCAAGAGCCCGAGTGGAAATCATATCCTTGCC
This sequence comes from Thermoplasmata archaeon, assembly GCA_021793945.1. The sequence goes on along the minus strand of JAJYRT010000132.1, from coordinate 4,312 downwards.
AGCGTCGTGATAACAGATGTAATGGCATTCGTGCTTCTTTCCGCAATAATTGATCCTCAGAGGATAGTAGAAAAGATGGTGGGAATATCCATCCTCATAATTATAATCTTGCTGCTTGACAGAATAATAAAGAAGCATTCTGCTGAGATTGTCGACTTCTTCGTGAGACTGCATGCCACAGAGAGAGGCGAAGAAATAATTTTCGGCCTTATCATAATATGGGGTCTCCTTGTTTCCGCTATTCTGGACATCATAGGAATCTCTTATGTTTTGGGAGCCCTTTTTTCAGGCTTGATCGTCAGCGAGGTCATAGTTGGAAAAGATCTCATCGGGATAATCAGGAGAACGCTGAACAGGCTAAATGAGAGTTTTTTCATCCCCATATTTTTCACCATTGCCGGCCTGGACGCTACTATCCCTAAACTTTCATATTTCCCCATCTTAATTGCCCTGGTTGTGATCAGTGGAGCGGTTGGGGGGACACTCACCTATTGTTCGAGCAGAAAATTGATGAATGATATAAACCCAAGGACAACCATGGCGATTTTGGGAGGGAGAGGAGCTGTTGGAGTAATCATTGGCGCTGTTGCCTTTCAGGATGGGGTCATTGGGAGTGACCTCTACTCTCTTGTTATTTTCGGATCCATCATACTTTCCATGATTATGCCGTTGCTTGCGGACAAGAGGGATAAGCTCGGCAAACTGGACAAATCAGCTGAATACTAGAATCCCTGGCAGCAATCAAGAAAAATTGTATGCCCGCAAACGGGGCAGGCAGGATTGTGCCTGAATGAATAGCACGCATTACAGCCACATTCCAATGAACAATCGCTGCACATAAAAATATTGAATTATTTATCACATTTTCCGGTGGGGCATGCGGGGTCAAAGGTTGAGTCTAGTTTGAGATATTTATCCGGAACCTTTGCTATGAGTTCCATGACGCTTTCCTCCTCAGTTACCTTTTTCTCAGCCTTCTTCTTCTCGACCTTCTGCTCCGGCTCTTTCCTGCTGGCGGTGCCTGTGTACAACACCTGCTGTGTCTTGCTCTGATCCCTGTAGACGGTTATTCCCTTGCAGTGAAGATCCTTAGCCATCCTGTATGCTTTTCCGATGTCATCCGGGGATGCATCCGATGGGAGATTTATCGTCTTGGATACGCCGGAGTCACAGTATCTCTGGAATGTCGCCTGCATAAGCACATGCCACTCTGGCTCTATCTCGTGCGCAGTTACGAATAGTCTCTTTATTTCAGGATCTATGTCAATGTCGTGCAGATTACCACTTTTGGCGACTTCCCTCATCAGTTCTTCGGAATACAGGTTTCTAGCCCTGAGCATTTCCTCGAAGAGTGGGTTTACCTCTATGAGTTCCTGCCCGTTGAGCACGTGTCTTACGAAGGCAATAGCAAACAGGGGCTCTATTGATGAAGAGCAGCCTGCTATGATTGATATGGTTCCGGTTGGAGCAATGGTTGTTGTGGTGGAGTTTCTCATCTTTATTTCCTGCTCTTCCCATTTTGACCCGTACCAGCCCGGGAACACTCCTCTCTCCTCTGCAAGTATTTTTGATTCCTCGTGAGACTCGTCCTGCAGGAATGCCATCATCCTTTCACCCATAACAAGCGCATCGCCACTGTTATATGGTATCCCTAGCTTAATTAGCATGTCAGCAAATCCCATTACTCCAAGACCTATTTTCCTTGTTTTCCTTGTCATATTTTTAATCTGCACGACGGGGAATTTGTTTGCATCGACAACATTGTCAAGGAATCTGGTCGATAATCGTATGATCTTCCTCAACCTCTCGTAATCAATATCACCGTCCTTTACAAACTTAGCAAGGTTAATAGATCCAAGATTGCAGGATTCGTAGGGCATAAGCGGCTGTTCGCCACAGTTATGAACTACCAGGCCATTGCCTGAAAAGGAATGCGAAACGGGTTCTATCATATCGAACACTTCTTCCGTTCCATCATAAGTAATTGATTCAACAGTAGCGATCCATTCAACTTCCAGCGCACCTTGGGTATAGAGGGTTGAAATAGAGTGCAGCTTATTACTCTTTCGCTCGGAAAGCATTCCTATTTCATCAGCATACTTCTGCATATTCTTACCGCTTATCACTAATTCATGGAACGGTTGGCAAGAATAGATCTTTGGTTTTCTGTCAGGGCCAGGTAAACTCGCCATTCTAGCTGGTTTTCTGCTAAGGTAGACTCTACTATATATTCCGAAGTTAAGCAGGAGCAATTGAATTTCGTTAAGAAGGTCCTCGCTGTTTGACGCGAGCCTAACACTACGTGTCGAAGTACTCGCAGGAGACACGGTACCATCTGCCTCGAAGAGACCCTGTAGAAACCCTCTTTGCATCTCCCTGCTTCCGGTCATTACAGAGTCAGGAACACGGAGCTTATTTTCTCCGAGACCAACCTGTATCGCATACTCTTTCAGCCTTTCTGATGCCACTGAAGATAGGTTTCTGCTTTCAATATTGACGACGCCAACTTCGTATTCACGATTGTTAGAGGATTTTCTGACCATCTTGTTAACATATTCAGCAAATTGTGGAGCAAGCGGCCTGTCCGTGTTGTAAAATGACAGCACGGCTCTCTTGTTTCCGGGCCCTTTGTTTATGTGACCATCACCCACAAGCCATCCAAGTACACGTCCTTCCTCGAGGTTACCCTCATCTCCGAAGGCTCCGCCATTGTTCATAATACGGATCTTTTCTCCGACCTTCAGATCGCCTGCCTTCACCCAGCCCCTCTCGTCGCTGTATACAAGATGATCGCTGGTCAACCTGATTTTGAAACCCTCCTTAGTCCTGAGTCTTATGACTGGTTTCACTCCAGTCATGATGACATTGGAGGCATGTTGCACCTTCCTCCCGGAATTCCTGCTATCGGTTATGACATCCACTGGTTTTCCTTCCAGATACAGGTCTCTTGCTTTTCTTATTCCTCTTGAGGTATATATGAATGTATCACCAGTTATGCACGGGTTTGTGGCCTCTATCTCGCTTATGTGAGAAACGGGGTTCTTCCTGTTTATCTCATCAAGGAATATCAGTCCGGGGTCGGCTGTTTTCCACGCCTGGTTTATTATGGTATCCCACATGGTGCTGGCCTTGATCCTGCCGGTGACCCTGCCATCCCTCGGATTCTTGAGTTCTACGTAGCCATCGGAATCGAGCTTCTCGAAGAACTCATCGGTCATGCCAACGGATATGTTGAAATTACTGAGTATGGTGTTCTCCGCATCCTTGCTCAGAATGAAATCCATGATATCCGGATGGTCATACCTGAGTATGCCCATGTTGGCACCCCTTCTTTTTCCGCCCTGCTTTATGACATCGGTAGTAGTATCGAAAATCCTCATGAATGAAACGGGACCGGATGCAACGCCCTTTGTTGAACCGACAATATCATCCTTTCCGCGAAGCCTGGAGAATGAGAATCCGGTTCCACCGCCGGATTTGTGTATCTCTGCGGTGTATTTCAGTGCGCTGAATATTCCATCAACACTGTCATCAACAGGCAGCACGAAGCATGCTGAAAGCTGGCCGAGTCTTGCCCCGGCATTCATCATGGTAGGTGAATTGGGAACGTATTCGAGGTTGAGCATCATTTCCTCATATTCATTGATCATTTCCTCGAAGCTTGTCGGCTTGGTGTAAATGAAATTCAGGAACTCGTCAAATGTTCCCTTGAGCTGGCCCTCCTTGGCCAGTTCGTCAAATCCCCTGTTGAGCACCTCTACCTGAGTCTTTGACAGGGCAGAAATCTTCTTCCCGTTTTCCGGTAGCTTTCCGGTGAGCTGATAGGTTCTGTACTCATAGAGAGCATCTATGATCCCGACATGGCCGGCAACTCTCCTGAACATCTGCCTGGGCGTTTCTATTATCTTCCCTTCTTCATCTTTGAGAAGATACCTGGCCTCAAGCACTTTAATTGCGTTTATTGACAGTTTAAGGTCATCTTTTACACCTATGGATGCCTTCTCGTCACGGATGATTCTCCTCCTTTCCCTGTACAGTATGTAGGCCTTTGCCACTTCCACAAATGACTGGTCATTGCTCGAGTATCCCATGAGGGCACTTTCTACCTTGTCCTGTATCTGCTCCACCGTTGGTTTCTGAGTTATTTTTGAAATTTCACTTACTGCTCTCTTTGCTACTTCTTCTGCATCCTTCATTGTGCCTACTTTGACTGAAAGCATTGCCTTGTATATTGCCCTGATAATCTTCCCTTCGTCGAAGGAAGCCTCCGTCCCATCTCTTTTGATAATAGTCTTAATCATTGGTTCACCCG
>JAJYRT010000008.1 GCA_021793945.1 Thermoplasmata archaeon | reverse complement strand
GATTCTTGATGTCATTGTACTCGAAACTTGCTTTTACTGGAATAAATATTGAAGAGACAACCAATAGCTACACAGATGCAATAATAGTGGTAAAGGAAAGTGATGCAGGCGATGCATTCATGTCCCTAATTGAACTAATAAATTTTGCAAAATCTCAACAGAAAATGTGATCGGTAGCAAAGTGCGATACTCGCTCAACCTTCTTGACGTGCCATTTCCAAAGAGAGTCGTTAAGGAATTAATTATCGTAGGGAAGCTACAGTTTAATACCCCTGAATGGTGTGCAATTGATTGCGCTATCAAGAAGCAGCGTGACACAGTTCGTTTTCATCCCCTCCTTCAAGTCAAGCGGGCTTCTTGCTCAGTTGTGATAAATGTGGGTTTTTTGAGGACATTTGTTTACATGAGTCAATTCAACGTCACCTATTTTAGATTGAAAATTCAGCGGGAGAGAACCACACAAGCGTCTTTTTGCAATACTCTGATGCCGCCATATCCACCACATCCCTTATTGTCTCAAGAACATTGGCGATCTCATTGACCTGTGCATCATCGTAACTGGACCAGTTCCTTTTATCAGATTCCCTTTTCTCATAGAGAAACGACCTGTCCCTTACCGATTTGACAAAATTCCTGAGATCCTCAACGGCCCTCCTGGCCACGCATGTATATGACGAGCAGGTTTAAATAGTTATGTGGACTACTCCACATAATGAATGGAACCATGATACTTTTTCAATTTCCAGAGAAGACGGATCACAACACCGTGAACAAGTTCATGCAGAAGTTCTACGGACAGGACTCATCATCATGGAATGGAAAATACAAATATCACAGGCATGGCTTTATGGAGGATATTCCACACAGGAAACTCCTGAGGGGCGTAGTAATTCTCAGGGGTGAAGATGCGCCGGAGGTGCTTGATTTCCTTGGTAAATATTCAGTGATGCTGCATGTCAGGGAAATAAGGCTGACGCCCGACGATGAAAAAATTCTGGGAGGAGATCACGAATAATTTTGTCCCAAAGCCAACATTCGAGAAATATTTATATAAATAAAGCTCTGATCTGAGAGGTTTAGAATATGGTTAAAAGAAAAACAAAAATAATTTTAGAAGTCTTGCCCGGTGCAATTATATCACTTCCTATTTCGCTTTATCTGGCCTCGGCTGAAGTTAAGTACCACCCATATTGGCACAGCTTTGCTGTAGCGTTCTTCGGTTTTTGGTTCTTGATATTCGCTGGAGTCTGGTCATACTTCTACGCTTTAGCTTTTAGGAATGCTTTAAGAAATAGAAAACCGTGAAAATGAAACCAAAGCTAACTGAGGGTGTCTCCAATAACGGATATCAATGTGCACCCATTTACATGAGGTATTTAGCATATCTGGTGGACATGGTTTTACTATAGTGATTGCCATAACTATATGAACAGTACTGCATTGATTTTTCATGACAAAACGTATACCAGGGAAGTTAAGAGACACATAACATCGGGGGAATTGAGAAAACTCATCAGGGATGAGCAGAAGAGAGGAAAGGTTCTGCAGAGGCTGATCTTCATTAATGATCTATACGAGGGAAAAGCATACCGTCGGCAGCAAAGCATGTTGGAGTCGTAAGAACAATTGCATACCAGTGGCTTGAGAGATGGAACGAATCAGGTTTTGACGGTCTTATTCCCAGGTTTGCAGGTGGAAAGCCCTCAAAGCTGACAGAAGAACAGAAAAAGAAACTGAAGGCATTGCTGGAGGCAAAGGATCTCTGGTACCTTGGAGATGTGGTTGATCTCATCAGGACAGAATTCGACGTTGAATATTCCGAGAGACAGGCGAGACGGATACTGAAGGGATTCAGGATGAAGCATGCAAAACCCTACCAGGTTGATTACAGGAAACCTGATGATGCTGATGAAAAACTAAAAAAAACTCGGTCAAATAAACCCGGATGACACCATAATAGGATTCTTTGATGAGGCTGCACCCCAAACATCCTCGAATACGGTGAGGATGTGGTCCTTCAAGAAACCGGTCATAATAAAGAACACCACAAAGTTCAGGGCAAATACATTCGGTTTTTACGCATTCAATGGATATGGCGTTGTGAACATGTATCCCAACTCAAAGCAGGAGAGCGTGATGGATTTTCTCCGCGAAATAAGGTATAGAAACCCTTTCAATCACATTGTTATGATACTGGACAACTTTACTGCGCACAGGACGGAGAACGTGGCAATCACAGCCGGGATACTGGACATTGAACTCATATTCCTGCCTCCGTACTCACCACAACTGAATCCAATTGAGCTAATCTGGAAATCCATAAAAAAAGTAATTTCAAGGACCTTTGTGAAGAATCAGGAGATGATGGTTGAGACAGTCGAAACGAATTTCATTGAACTCTCAAGGAGAAAAACATTCTGTGAAAACTGGATGGAAGCGTTTGTTGGATAAGTAGTCCAATTAGTTATGGCAATCACGATAATAACATGTTCGAGTAATACTCTAAATGCGGAGGGCCGGATTCGAACCGGCGAACCCCTACGGAAACAGATCTTGAGTCTGTCGCCTTTGACCAGGCTCGGCAACCTCCGCTCTCAGACCACGATACTGTGTCTATTTATCATATTTTCCATTATATTATTATTCAACCGGCAGATCTGGCTTTAATGGATATTTCAGTTGAGTTGGAGTTTGACGACTCAAACGCAGTTGACCTCCTTAGGGTGATTGACCCAGATAACGACAAAATGATATCTGTGGAAGTATCGGGTAGCCACGCAAAAATCACTATTTCACACTTGAAATTATCTTCTCTCTATAATATAGTCGATGATCTGATAAGGGATATTGAAGTTGGCAAAAATATTGAGAGCAGTTTCTAATCACTGCTCTACTGTTATTGAAAGCTTCTCCGTAAGTTCCTTGTACCGGTTCCTTATGGTTACTTCTGTCACGCCTGCCACTTCGGCAACTGCCCGCTGCGTCCTTCTCTCACCGGTCATAAGCGAGGCAATATATATAGCCGCGGCGGCCACACCGGTAGGGCCCTTTCCGGAAGTCAGGTCATTGTCTCTGGCAAGTTTCAGAATTTCTGTCGCTTTCTTCCTGGCGTCCATGGACAATTTGAGCCTGCTGCAGAAGCGGTTTATGTAATCATCCGGTTTCGAAGGCATGATGTTGAGCTTCAGGTATCTGCTCATGATTCTGTATGTCCTGCCAATTTCTTTCTTCTTGACCCTCGTTACAGAAGCTATTTCTTCCAAGGTCCTCGGTACATTGGTAATCCTGCATGCGGCGTAAATGGAACCGGCAACGACTCCCTCTATACTCCTTCCTCTTATCATGTTCTGTTTTACAGCTTTCCTGTAAATCACAGCCGCTGTTTCCCTGACGTCGTTAGGAATGCTGAGATTAGAAGCCATCCTCTCAAGCTCCTGAAGAGCCTGTGAAAGATTCCGCTCTGCTGCGTTGGATACCTTGATTCTCTTCTGCCACTTCCTGAGTCTGTAAAGTTGAGCCCTATTGCGAGTTGGAATTGACTTCCCGTATGAATCTTTGTTCTTCCATGATATGTCTGTTGAAAGTCCCTTGTCATGGATCGTGAATGTCATAGGGGACCCTGCCCTGGCCCTGGAATCATTCTGCTCGGAATCAAATGCCCTCCATTCCGGGCCCTGGTCTATGTAGCTGTCGTCTATTACAATCCCACAATTGTTACAAACGAGCTCCCCGCGCTCATAATCTCTTACCAGTTGCGTGGAACCGCATTCGGGGCACTTCGTGATTTCATCTATTTTCCTCTTCTCTTGCTTTTCCTCTACCATTTGTATCACCTGTACACTTTACGTACAGCTCTTTCACCTCACCCGAGGCTGGAAAAACGCTGACGAGACCATATGCTGAGGATACTGGACCAAATATTCTGGTTATCTTGCCAATTGTCTTGCCTGTCTTATCATATATCTTTGAATTCATTTTCACGCAATCATTGAGCCGAATAGTAACCTCTTTTCCTCTCATGTTAAGGATTTCGCATTTTAAATCCATTATTAATTACTATATGCATTTTAAGTATTTAAACAATTCGTAAAATTATTAATATATGCTCAGATTATATTAAAGCATTATTACACCAGATTGTATATGTACACCACTGCATGCAGAACGAATATCGGCTAGCATTTCCTATTCATCAGCGACAAATTGTCGAATATATGAACAGTTCGCCGGTCAAATATATTTCTGAGAAAAGTGCAACATGTTTGACCAAAAAGCTTTAATATTTCCACTAATGTAGTTCGAGTATCGAATTATACTGGTGTTTGTATGGCTACAAAAAATAGTGAAGAAGTTATGAAACGGTGCCCTGAATGCAAATCTGAGCACCTCGTGAGGGACTATGAGAGGGGAGAACTGGTATGTAGCGATTGCGGCATGGTGATCGAAGATTCCCTCATTGATCAGGGACCTGAATGGCGTGCCTTCGACTCAGAACAGGATGACAGAAGGGCAAGAACCGGATCACCCATGACGTTCCTGAGTCATGATAAGGGTCTGGCAACCGAGATTTCGTGGTCAAACAAGGACTATTATGGAAAAAGAATTCCGCACAAAAATAGAGCCCAGATTTATAGAGTCAGAAAATGGCATCAGAGGATCAGGGTAAGTAATGCTGCCGAGAGAAATCTCTCCCTGGCTCTGCAGATGCTTAACGATAACGGCGCGAAGCTTGGTATTCCCAAGGACATAAAGGAGACGGCAGCACTCATCTACAGGAAGGCCGTTGAGAAGAACCTTATCAGAGGGAGAAGTATTGAAAGCATCGTATGCGCTTCTATCTACGCAGCCTGCAGAATGGTAAATCTTCCGCGGACTCTTGATGAAATTTCAAAAGCTTCCGAAGTCAACAAGAAAAAGATCGGGAAAGCCTACAGGCATCTTGCCAAGGAATTGAGCCTCAACCTCAAGCCAACAACCCCGTATTCATATGTAGCGCAGTTCTGTAGCAAGCTGGAACTGGACAAGCAGGCAATTGTAAAAAGTGAAGAGATAGTTAGGAAATCGATAGAACTTGGAATTTCTTCTGGAAAGGGACCCACAGGGGTTGCTGCTGCATCGATATACATAGCATCGGTAATGCTCGGAAAACCAAGGACGCAGAAAGAGATTGCCAGGGTATCCGGCGTCACTGAAGTCACAATCCGGAACAGGTACAAGGAGATAAGCAAGTCCCTGGGGATAGTTGGTCTGGAATAAACCAAGAGATGAGAATCTACATCGTAGACAACGGTGGCCAGTGGACTCATCGTGAATGGAGAGTGGTGAAGAATCTGGGTGCCGAATCCACTATCATTCCAAACGATACCCCCTCATACAGGATTTCTGATGCTGATGGCATTGTCCTTTCAGGGGGGGCTCCGAGCATAGTTTCTGAACTTGATAAGCTGGGTTATGTTAAGGAATATCTTGCAGATCACGAATTCCCGGTGTTGGGAATATGTGTAGGTGCACAATTTATAGCCCTGAATTCAGGCGGGGAGGTCGGGCCGGGCACTCATCCAGAGTACGGGAAAACGGCAGTGACTTTCTTTAATAAAGGAGGAATTTTTACTAAGCTTCCGGACAGCATTGTCGCATGGGAGAACCACAACGATGAGATAAAGCGCATGAGCGGCGACTATGTTGTCTGCGCATCCTCAGAAGGCTGCAAGGTGCAGGCATTTTACCACAGGACTAAACCGATTTTCGGTGTCCAGTTTCATCCAGAAGTCAACAATACTGAACATGGAGAGGATATTTTCCGCTCTTTCCTCGACATATGTGCCACGAAAAAATAGTATACACAGACAAATATATTTAACCGCCTTAATCATCTAAGCAATAATGCTTACAGAAGTAAGTGAGTTCACCGGCATGAAGGTCTATTCGGATAAGGGCAAGTTTGTAGGCACTGTGGACGATGTCATAGTGGATCTCGACAGGCAGACTGTCCACGGATTATACATAGAAAATCCGAACCCGTCCCTTATAGAGAATGGTGCAGCAATCTCCATACCATACAGGTGGATAAAGGCGATCGGCGAAATCATACTCCTTAAGAGATTCCCCTCCTTCGTGAAGGAACCGGAAGACAAAGACTGATCAACGGTAGAGGAAAAACGCTACGTCTGCCGTCTTGTTTACATAACCATATCTTTCAAACTGTGCTATTCCGTTATAATCCAGCGCCAGCGGCTCCAGCAGGCCATTGTCCACTGTTCCATCGGGCTTGTAGACGCTGAACCGTTCGGAATCCTGCGGGCACCAGTGAATAATTTTAAGCGGATGATCCTTTGTTACTTCACGATCATCGAAATTTCCAACGTTCACGCTCTTCACCACAACGCACAGATCCTTAAGCCTAAGCACATCACCATCGCTGAATTTATCCCAGTCTTCCTTCTGCACAAATATGCTGAATTCAGTTCCAAGATCGTATTTCCTGTGCCCAAGTTCGGTGCGCCCCGGATGGTAAGGAGCCCTGCTCTGAAGCGGTAGCGGAGACTTCACCGTCACTTTTACGGGATCGCGAACAAACCAGAACCTCATTGCCCCGGAATCAATAATTTCCTTGTTCATGGCGTTGAAAATCTCCCACGAGAAATCTGCATCGATCTCCCTGAGTCCGGATTCAATCCAGTATCGCCTTATCACCGCAGGCGAATATCCTCTCCTCTTCAGTGCAAGCAAAGTTCCGAGGCGAATATCGTCCCAGCCACTGTATTTTCCCTCTGCAATTCCTTTCTTTATTATCGATGTTTTAAGTATTGTTTCTGGTATAGTGATCAGCCCATAGTGGTAATAAACGGGAATCTTCCATTTGTTATACTGAAATACATATTTCTGCTTCTCAGTATTGTTCAGATGATCCTTTCCCCTTATCACGTGAGTCAGTCCGAGATAATGGTCATCCACAGCGACAGAGAAATTCATCATCGGGTATGCGTGGTATTTTTTCCCGGTTCGCGGGTGGTTAGCGTCAACCACCCTGAATGCTATCCAGTCCCTTATGGACGGATTCGGATGATTGAGATCCGTCTTTACTACCAGAGTTGCGGATCCAGGCCTTAAACTGCCAAGGATCATCTCTTCAAATTCTGAAGAGTTAGTTTCAATGGTGTTGGACCTGTGCGGGCATTCGATACCCTTGAGTTTCAGGTCCCGGAAGTCCTGCTGCTTGCAGTGGCATACGTAAGCTTTTCCGTTTTTTATCAGTTTCCTGGCTTCGTTATAATACAGATCAAATCTGTCAGATTGTATCACGACTTCAGAAACATTGACTCCCAACCATTCGAGATCCCTTGGAATCTGAGTATAGGCGAATGGATCTATGTTATCCGGATTTGTATCCTCGATCCTCAGAATCAGCCTGCCGCCGTATCTTTTCACGTACTCATCGTTGAGAATTGCCATCCTCGAATGCCCGAGATGAAGTGGTCCCGAAGGTGAAGGGGCCATCCTCATAACAACGTTTCCCGACACATCCTCCAGGTCCGGAAGCCTGTGTTCCTGAACCCTCTTCTCCCTTACCATAAATTCCGGGAATTCATTTCTTACAACCTCTTCCAGCGAATGCTGAGACATTGAATTGACCTCGCTGGCAACCTCGGCAACCTTCCGGGCAAGCCCCTTTGGATCCGAACGCGCCTCCGGGAACAGGCCCATTATCTTTCCGATGACGGGACCGGGATCAGCCCTGCCACCATGCTGGTATGCGTTCCGGATTACCTGTTTCCTGATCTCATCATCCAGCAGGGACAAGTGAACCCCTCAGTATATTTTCCATCTCAGAAACCAGATCGTGCAACCCTGACTTATCATTTATGGACATGCATATTCTTTCAATGCGCTCTGGGGAAAGGTCAGTTTTGCTCTGGACACGGATAATCTTTTTCCTGAAAAATTTCTTGATTTCCTCATAGAGATTTTCCTGCTGCTCCACTGAATATCCGGAACTGCCTGAATAATCGATGAGAAATATTATGCTTCCTTCAATCTTCTGCAGCGCAAGTATTGCCTTTTTCTCCATTTCGTTCCTGTCCGACATTTTCCTGTCCAGGATACCCGGGGTATCGATTATTTGAATCCTGTAATAACCGATGTCAGTATACCCAATGTGAATTGACTGGGTCGTAAAGGGATAAGGGGCCACCTTTGGCTGTGAGGTGGTTAGCATGCCTAGCAAGGAACTCTTTCCGACATTTGGCATTCCTGCAATTATAAACGTCTCCATGTTAGTTTCGATTTCCGGAATCTTCCTCATGTAATCCCGGCAGCTTGACAGGAATTCAAGATCTGCCGAAATGTTCTTGATCAGGGATGAAAAGCGTCCATAATACTGCTTCATCCAGCTATTCATGATCTTCTTGTCCTTCTCTGATTTCAATCTCCTTATGTAATCTGTGCTGAGTGTAACTATCCTCTCAGAAGTCCACTGGATCTTGCCCAGTGAGAGCTTGTACTTGTCCACATCAAACATAAGGTCAAGCAATCCGTAATAAAACGGGTGAAGTTTCTCGCTTGACGGAAATTTCTTCACCAGCCTGTCAAGATGCGAACAGGCAGTGCTTTCGATCGTAGATATTTTATCAATCAGTTCTTTCCTTATCTTATCGGAAATATCCGGGTGATAGGGTTCCTCTATCTTTGCAGCCTTGGAAAAGGCTTTGTCGATTATTTCCTGGGTTCTCAAAACAGTCGGTATCTTGTTAAACATTTCCTTTTATCACTTCTAGTGCAAAATAATGTGTAAAGCTCAGTCTGTCTGCTTTATGGACGCTTCAATCTTCTTCTTTGTTTCTTCGCTCATCTCGTAGATGTTATGTGCGTATCGTGAATGAATCCTTATCCTTGGCATGAGGTCTTCCCTTGCGTGGGCCGAGAACTCAAAACCGCAATCATAACCAATGTCCCTGCACTTGTAAAGAAAAGTGGCCATGATTTTGTATGTGCATAGGATATAAAACATCTCCGATGCAAATGCGCAACTGACAGATCTGCGTAATAGTGTTCTCGATGGCCATCCAGAACTGCAAGCGCGATTATGCTGAAGATTATGGGGTGGTGGTTGCGTGAAGCAGTATTTCATGCATTTGCCCAATGAATTAGCCGCAAGGGAATACCCTGGAATTTGGAATGCGGAAGCTGCCCGTAACTGAAACTGACCTTGCGGAATCACCTTAATTTCTGCAAGCAGAGAAATATTCGGAGGGAAAACACCTGCTATGTACCCTGATTGTCCGGGATAAAAGAATATTAGACAAGGAAGTATTATCAAGCATGCTTGTAGAAGACCAGAGAAATATTTCATGCGGCGGGGATCCATTCAATTACCTTAAGAGCGTGCTGAAGGGGCTTTATTTCGATCTCTCCCCAGGACAGGATGCAAAAGTATTGCTGCTCAGCGAAAAGTTCCCATACAAGCGGGACCTGTTTGAAAGTCTCTCAAAAAATTCCCGCCTGAAACTGGTTGAGATGAAGGAAGAGCATGGCGAAATTGAGTTGATCATACGAAGAGACAACCAGTGATCCGGAATGAGAACTTGCTGCATCAGCTGCGGTGAACCCAGAAAGGGGAGTGAGCTAAGATGCCTGAAGTGCAACGGCATATTCAATATGGAACCGAACTTTAAATACAGAGACAATCCAGGGAAAAACTACCCATATATCAGACAGATGATTTCGCTGGGAGAAGTTGTAACACCTATTCTTGATTTTGATACCGTATCCATGAAACTTGAGTACTTCTCGCCTACCTTTTCCTACAAAGACAGGGGGTCAAAAACGCTTATTTCAGCTCTCGCAGAAAGGTACGTGAAACCGGGAGAAACGGAAATAAACGAGGATTCTTCTGGAAACGCGGGTGCCTCCATCGCAGCGTACGGGAAAAGGGCAGGATTCAATGTAAACATCTTTGTGCCAGAAAACACGATTCATGGAAAGATCTCACAGATAGAGTCCTACGGTGCCAGGATAGTACCGGTTAAGGGTGGCAGAGAAAAGGTTGCTGAAGCTGCTCGGCTGAATCGTGGTGTCTATGCCAGCCATGTCATAAACCCGGAATTCAGGGATGGCATAAGGGAGCTAGCTTACGAGATTTTTAGGCAGGGGAACGGCAAGGTTCCAGATAATATCTTCATCCCGGTATCCGCTGGAACCCTGCTTATAGGCATGTACAGCGGGTTCCATCACCTGGTGGAAAGCGGTGAAATTGAGAAGGTGCCATCCGTTATAGCTGTTCAGACTGAAGCTGTATCCCCTTTATGTTCCAGCGTAAACGACACACCGTATGATCCGGATAATTCCCTTGGATCAGTTGCGGACGCACTCGTATCCAGGACCCCACCGCTTTTTGACCTTATGTCTGGCATAGTAAGGGAGAACGGCAAATGCGTCACCGTGAGCGAGCAATCAATAATTAGCGCAAGAAAGAATCTTGCCCTGATGGGGATTTACGCGGAGTACAGTTCCGCAACTGTCCTGGCGGCATTCTCCCTTTCACATTTTGATGGCAAGAGCCTGCTGGTCATTACCGGAAACGGGTTGAAAACTCCCTGAGGGCAATCACTCTCAACCTCAGATCAGAGGGATATGCGATCGTCTATCTTCTTTTCGTTGATTATTATGGAATGTGTTACCTTTGTGCCGCCTCGCTTGACCAGTATTGAGACCGAACAGTATTTAGAAAGTGAAAGGTTCACAGCTTTCCTTACCTGTTCAGGATCAAGATCTCCGCTCAGATCATAAGTTATATTCACCCTCTTGAGCGTCTTCGGAATCTCCTCCTCCCTCTCAGCTTCAAGAATGCACCTGTAAGATTTGTATGGCTGCTTCATCTTCTGAAGGATAGAGAGGACATCATCGCTTGTGCAGGATCCTATAGAGAGAACCAGGAGTTCTGTTGGGCTGAAATTCTGTGCATTGTCCGACAGCGAGTTCTTGATCCTGACCGAGTCTTTTCCATCCACGTCTGTTAAGAATCCGTTCCCTTTTTCATATCTGAATGAAAGAAGCATACTTCACCATTAGCTCATTGTTAAATAACTTAATTTCGCCATCCCGATAATTTTTCTTGATAAGATCATAAAGCGCATGCCAGGAATGAAATTTCAACCAGCAATACCAGCATCATGAACACGCGAAGGAAAATCATGCTGACCGCCTAAAACATATAGAGCTACACAGGTGTTTACATATTGACCTACATGAAGGAAGTAGTATTAAGGAATGATAATGCAGTATCACCGATCATAGCGACAATTTTGCTTATCGCCATAACCGTGACCCTCGCGTCAACGCTGTATTCAATCGTCGGAGGATACTTTTCCAACGCCCCGGCCCTGACGCCTCAAGCCAACATTGCCGTGGTCAACATGACCAAGTTAGCATCAAATGGAACAGGGACTGGTAGTTATATCGTGTACATAGAATCCGTCTCGGGAAATATATCGCTTTCGTACGTCAGGTTGATGGTCACGCTTAACACCGGCAACATAACAACAGTTTCATTATTGAGCATAGGCCCCCATGGTACGAATTTGACGAAACACATAGTGGCCAACCTTACAAAGGGTAGTGGTAGTACGACGTTCTCCCCCCTGGATTTCATATCCATAAAGGAAAACAATGCACATCAGTTCGTAACGAGGATAGCCTTCATTGATACTGCGTCAAGCGGGATTATTGCATCGGCTTACCAACAGTGAATCTTCTACTGGCACCCTTACATTTCCTGTATTTTCATTCCTTTCCCACAATGATAGGTCAATTTAATGCCCAGGGGGGCCGCCTCGTCCTGGAAATGAATGCCAGAGACCCTCCAGCACACTATGTGCATGAGTCATTCCTGGTACATTCTGCAATGCTACTTCCAGCCCGTGCGGGTATCCTACTGCTACTGCCGCAACTCCAGCACTTCCTATCCCAATAGCTGTCAATGCTGCTTTTGCAATCGCCAATCCTGTAACTACCATAAATCCTAAAAATTAGTGCTTAATATTGCTTTTGTGGTACAAAGGGCCATTATCCGGCCCTAGTTGCGGGTCTTCATAGCATTTCCCTCGGCGTTTCTCAATACAACTACGTATTGTGCGATACGGGCTCGGAGGGATTTGGACCCTCGATCACCGACTTAGAAGGACGGTGCCTTATCCAAACTAGGCCACGAGCCCACTGGCAAGTTATCATATATGAAATTTAATACTTTCGCAGGGAAGGCGTCACATACCTTCTCGTTTAGCTGCCTTTGAAAAGGATGCCTCTTTCGCGGGTATAACGCTTTCTGCCAAATTCCAGGCTGTCTAACATTATTTATCTGAATAAAGCATATGATAACTGATGTACAGGGTAAGGGTCCGGGTTAATGATCCAGAATTTTCGAGGTACCTTTCCACAATGCAGCCTGAGCAGGATGACCGGGTGGGCCGGGGTAAGATGACATTCGTAACCGGTGAGGATTCCTATATTTATATAGAAGCACCTGATTCAGTTTCATTAAGAGCGAGCGTAAGTTCGCTGACCCGGTGGCTAATCATGATCGAGAAAATATTGAAGGAAGTGAAATAAATGGAACCTAATTTGAGCGCTTATTTACAGAACCAGATCAAGCAGGCACAGCAACTTGAGACCCAGATAGAACAGGTCGCTACCCAGAAATACCAGCTGGATGTGAGAATTAAGGAACTCGACAAGACCATTAAGGAACTCAATGGCATTAATGACGGAGTCAAGGTATTCAAGAATGTAGGGCCAGTACTGTATGAGGTGGAGAGCAGAAAGAAACTGATAGATGAACTCTCAGAACAGAAAGAGCTGAGCGAAATAAGGATCAAGACACTTGAGAAGCAGCAGGCCTCGCTGGAGGAAAAATACAGGGAACTGGAAGAGATTCTTAAGAAGAAGTACGATGAAGCCCGAAAAGGCAAAGCATGAAACAGACCGGGAGAAAGATACCTCAGGATGATACCCCTCGTGTAAACCTGCCAATAGGAAACGTGGGGATAGATGGTTACAAGACCCCAATTAAGCTTGTCTTCGGCGGGAAGCGAACTGAGTCGATTGCAACTGTATCGGTCAGCGTTGATCTCCCAGCAGAAATGAGGGGCGCACACTTTTCCAGCATGCTGGATCCCGTTATTTCTGAGATAGGAAAACCTGTTGAGAATACCTTCGAGATCGTACGACGCATTGCCAGGCTTGTTCTTAAGAGCAATCCATACAGCAAACATGCGGCGGTTAAGATTGAGGCTACATACCTGAGGGAGTTTGATGGCACCAATAAAATGAAAAGTTATGTTCCATACAAGATTGAGTATTCCAGCGAATCAAGATCGGATGGGACTGAGATAAATTCATTCGTGCTGAGAACAACAATATTCACGGCCTGCCCCTGCACAATGGAAGGAACTAGATCGATTCTTGCAGAGAGATACCCAGACCAAGCCGGCTTCCTGAATAAGATACCTGCAGTTACCCATAGCCAGCGCAACAGGCTTTCAGTCACAATATCCAATTTCAGGACTTATGTCCCTGAACCTGACAGGATCATTGAACTGATAGAGTCAGTATCTGGAGGCCCACTTGCAAGCGTCCAGACAGACAGGGAATCGGACATGTTCGTCCTTAGGAACCACGAAAATCCACGCTTTGTCGAAGACGTGGCCAGAGACATAGCAAGAGCGATCTGTAATGGAATAGACATGCTCGAAGATGACGCCATAATTAGAATAATGTCGCGAAGTGAGGAAAGCCTGCACAATCATGACGCGTTTGCCGATATTGAGCTTACTGCCGGCGAGACAAGAAAATATTCATGAAATAACAACGGGCTTGCCGTGACCGGGATAGACTGTCACACCGTGGAACTGCAAAATCCGATCCCTGGATTTTTCTGCCGCGGGGTAATCCAGTGTGAAGGCCCTGTTTATTTCCATTTTTCCGTTCCTGACACTCACCGCATCGCCAACGAAAAGTGCCTTCAGTGAAGGAAAATAATATGATGTGCTGCCCGGCGTATGGCCCTTCGTGTCCACGACCTGCAACCCTTGAAGGCTGAGTTTCGATACCGGATTGACATCCGTCACCGGTTTTGTCCTGGCGATCGAACCTATCAATTTTGACCTTAGGCTCTTTGCAGGTATAATTTTAGAATGCCCGGCGATAACCTCAGCTTCAGAGTCCGGCACGTATATCTGCGGGTGGAACTCCTCTGATAGGATGAATAACCCTCCAACGTGATCCGGATGGTAGTGAGTGATCAGTATCAGTTCAGGACTTACTCCGATATTGCGGTAAAAATCGATGATTTTTCTTCCGGAACCTTTCATTCCAACATCTACAAGGACGGCTTTACCTTCCAGATTGACAGAGTAGCAGTTCGCTATGGTGCCGTCTATAAGTTCGATGTTTTCGCTGATTTTCATTCCAGTATCTCCATTCTATGCTTCGGCAAGTCTCTTTATCATCTTGACAACACTCTGCACGGCATCCTTTGCCATTTCTATCCTCGCCTGTGCCTGCAGCCTTGTCTCACCCGGACCTGATATTCCCAGAGCAACCGGTTTTGAGAATTCGATCATGAGATCTTCAATTTTTCTGGCAGAATTCTGCATTATAATCTCGTCGTGTCCAGTTTCCCCCTTTATGACAGCACCCAGTGTAACTACTCCATCCACTTCCTTGTATTGAAGGAGCTTTTTAACGCCAAGTGGTATGTCAAATGTCCCGGGGACCTTGATTGTCCTGAATATATCTACACCAAGAAACCTGGCTTCCTCAATAGCCCGCTCCAGCATCATGCTGGTTATGTCGAAGTTGTATTCCGATACTACTATTCCTATTTTCATAACAACACCTAGTGCCTGTATGCGCCTGAACCGCTGCCTACGGATCCTGCATCCTCGAATCCCTGCCTGAGTCCCTGGCCTGCTGATTCGATCAGCTTGTCAGGGTTGAATAAAAGGAGATAGACATTCCTGGCATGCTCCCTTGATCTGCGATCACATAGCCAGGCGAGTTCCTTCCCGTCCTTCGCCTCATCTTCATGCACAAAAACCTCTATTATGTGTTTTCCGTGCATCAGCTGAACCTGCATCAAACCGGTGGACGCGACCTGGGCGGATGCCTTGTCAACAGGCTTTGGTCCAGGCATGCCGCATGCTATCACAATGTCGCACCCCCTCGAAAACAGTATGGAGGATGCAACAGGCAGGTCCTTTATCCCTGGAACGGTATAACGCAATATCCTGAATCCTGTTCCCATCGAGTTGAGTTCATCTATCACTGAAGCCCCCATGTCGAACCTGGCAAATGTGGTGTCAGCCACGCCTATCATCTTCATAGCCTGTTCTCGATCTCCTCTAGAAGTTTTCTTCTTATCTGTGAAGAACTCTGGATTGTGTCAGATTCAAATCTTGAAATGCGCTCAACGCGTACATTCAATCCCATTTCATCGCAACGCTTTACAATTGAATCCGTATTGAATTTCTGGTCAAATCCAAGGGTTATTACGTCTGGTCTGACGTCAGAAACTGTCTGGAAGATATCCCCTTCATGGCCAAGAATGGCATGATCCACCATTCTGAGTTCTGAAACGAGCTGCAGCCGGGTTCCCTCGCTAAAAATAGGGGTTTTTCCATTCCTGGCAGCAGTGGAATCCCTAGCAACAACTACGAACAGTTCATCACCCAATTTCTTCGATTCCTTCAGGAAATGTATGTGCCCCAGATGAATTATATCGAAAACTCCCGTAGCCATTACTCTGGTCATTCAACCACGAATCGATAATCTCCTTTCCGTCTATAAAACTTAGCGAATGTTCACGCGCAAATTCCATGGCTTCAGCCCTGGTCATTGAATTACCGGTATCGCTGAGCATCTCGACGATAGTTGCCGAGGGGGTAAGGCCAGCTTTCTCTACCATATACGTGCTGAGTTCAGTATGCCCTCTCCTCTCGCTGAAATAACCATCTCTCGCAATCAGGAGTATTACGTGTCCGGGAGCCCTGAATAACTTCGCGAATTCCTTGCTTATATCGGGCATTCTCTTTGAACTCGAGATGAATCCTGCAAGCTCAGATATAGTCAGGAAACGATCCCTGTCTGAAATACCGGTGAACGTGGATCTGTGATTTATTGTCAGGCTGAATGAACTGTTCTTGTCATATTTCATGTCGTCTGCCCTTGTTATCTCAGAATCCTTCCCATACTGATTTCTAAGTATGTCTTCAAGATAGAACAGCCCGGACTGCCTAGCAAAATCGCCTTTTACGGTGGTGCATATGAGACCACCGCCATTTTTTCTCATGAAACGGACAATTTCGGGTGTGATGAATTGGGACGGGACAACTATATCTGTCTCGCCTTCGCGATCAGATGCGTCAAAAATGAGTATGGGTCTCCCGCTAGCGAGACTCCCTAAAGATTCGTCTATCATACGTTTTCCCCTGATGATCCCTATGTTAATTATAAATATTTGCGTAATTACCCAATTATGAGTAATTATAAAATTTGATTTAAAAGATAATAAGATGGCAAATGTTACTGCACTGTTGATACTGAGACATTTCTATCTGGAGGATCTTGCCGAGATAAAGCGGCTTGAGAATCAATCCTTTACGGTAGGGCCATATTCCAGACGCATGCTCAGAAAGATATTCAGCTCACCTGGGTCCTTCAATGTCATAGCTGAAGAGGAGAAAAGGATCATGGGGTATGCGGTGGCCATGCCCATGGAACAGGGAGTGTTCGACATAGAGAGCATCGCTGTGCATCCTGATTCACAGAAGAAAGGAATCGGAGCCATATTGCTTTTTGAGATAGAGAAGCAGATGAAGCAGAGGGGGGGAAAAATATCCATTCTGGAGGTCCGGGATAAAAATGAAAGCGCTATTAAATTCTACAAGGATCATGGATATGAAATAACTGGACACCTTGACAACTATTATAGCCTGAAGCACCACGAAAGCAGAGGGGCATACAGGATGGTCAAGAATCTTTAAGGCAGGCCGTGAAGCGCCCCCTCTATTTCCTTGACCGAATCTTTCCTTGCCGAAACTATTATGCTGCGCGTATCAAGCGTCTCTCCCAGAGCCCTAACGAGAGGGGATATATTTTCAATCTGGTCCGTTCTTCCACCTCTCATCGCCCTGATCTCACTTTTAATGCGGTCCTTGCCTGAAAAGCTGATTGGAGGAATCACATCGACAATAAAGGCTGTATTGGCAAGCGATTCAAGTGCCTCATTGATAGCCATAAGCTTATGTGAGGAGTAATTGTACTGTTTTACACGCTTGAACAACCTCCGGTTGAGTATGTCCTCAATTATCCCCGATGACTTTTCCCGGGCCCTCAGAAATTCCACGAACTCCCAGTCATTCATGCTGAATGGATCCACGGGCCTTTCGCCAGCAGATGACAACGCGATGCCAAGCATATTCTGGGCAATTCTTCCCGTTTTGTGAAAATAAACAGAATTGTACATCAGCACCCTTGAGATAAGAAGTGATTCAGCAGAGGGTATCCCTTTCTCCTCGATTACAAAAGTATCCTTATCCACCCGAATGGTGTTTATTATCCTCATGTGATCCACCAGCCCTATGGCAACTCCGGTGAAAAAGGCGTCCCTCCTCAGGTAATCAAGCTCATCGGCATCTATGCTACCGCTTATGATAGATGATATCAGCGGGAACTCCCTGCTGCCTTCCTTCACGATCTTTCCGACCAGTGCGGGGTCTATGGAATATCTCTCGAGAATGGCTGGAATGTTACTGCCAGAATATTCCCCGGAACCTGAAATAATGCTGCTGCCAACACCCTGATGATCTTTGCCGTAAAGCTTCAAGAAAATCTCCTCAAGGCTGTGGCTCATTGGTGGGTGCCCTATATCATGAAGAAGGGAGGCAGCCAGGAGCAAATCCCTGTCTTCAATGTGGAAGTACTCTCCCATGAAGCTTGCAATGTAATAAGTACCGAGGGAATGCTCGAATCTGGTGTGGTTCGCGCCTGGAAATACAAGGTTCAGAAGCCCCAGCTGCTTGATGTACCTCAATCTCTGGAACTCCGGTGAATCTATCAGTTCCTCAACAAAACCCTCCACTTTTATGGGCCCGTTTATAGGGTCCTGAATTATTTTGGACATCCTTCCTCCGGATACAATAACGCTGAACTCACCAGGGTCGGGCCGAATGTCCTGTCAGGTGCCCCCCATCTCGTCTCTGTCCCGCACCCCTTCAGCATCAAGAGTCCAGAATACCGTTGCTCCCTTCCGGACCTGGCGGGGTCTTCTGGTAAGCCAGCAGGGCAGTCTCCTTTGAGTCTGCCTTGCTGGTCCTTCGATCCAAAGGGACAGAATTTCACGGACTCCATGGGGCCTGGCAGAAGTCCGGTTGGTCTTCCCTGGCTGTCGCCCCCGCGTATAGACTTCGGGTAACAGGAAGTGCCTAGCTTCCCGGCCAAGTTCAGCCTGACCATATCGATAGTTTTGATAAAATACTTTTCCGAGAATTGACGATTGCGAAATTATTATATGGTAAGCTAACTTCACTTATAGTAAAATAACTTACGGTGAATACATGATTACAGTTCAAAAATACCTGATAGCCATCATTATCGCTGCTCTGATGATTACGTCCGGAATGTACGTCTACTCGCTGGAAGACAGCGGATCTTCCCACGGAAACATTGATCTGGTTTCAATCGCAAACCCTAACGGCACGATGCAGACAGTCAACCTGAACTACTCCAACAGCTATATGATAAGGCCCGATAACTTTACGGGGAATGCCTACACCTTCACTGAACCCATTACAAAAATTGTATCCCTTGCGCCATCCCTGACCTCGACACTATATGGACTTGGAGCTTTTGATAAGGTTGCTGGACGCGATCCCTTCTCAACATACCCTCCAAATTCAACTCTGCCAATCGCGACCAGCAATTCAGGTTATGACATTTCGCTTGAAGAAATTGAGAATATCTCACCCCAGCTTGTGGTTGCACCTGGATTGGGGTATTATCCAGCAAATGAGGAAAATGCCATAGTAAACACACTCCACATTCCGTTCTTGGTCATGAACCCGGAGAACTTTCAGCAGATAGAGAACCAGACTTTGGAGTTAGCGCAGCTGACAGGCACTATGAGCAACGCTTCACTGATAATCCACTGGATGCAGGGTAACCTGCAGAATTTCGCGGGGCATCTGTCCAATTTGACCGCTGAACGGAGCATCTTCTACTACCTTAGCACACCTGGCTACTGGACTGCTGGAAATGATACCTTTATAAATCAATTCTTCACCATTGCGCACCTTCATAACATAGCAGCCAATGCCAGCGGATATTACGTGGATTCCGGCGAGAATATAACCGCAGCACAGCCCCAAATCATCCTTCTCGACCAGTACGTAAACTACTCCCAGGTTGTGAGTGAACCTTTCAACAGCACTCCCGCATTCAAGAATAACAGGGTTTACACAATATTCAATGATAATTTCTTCAATGAACCGGATTTCAGGGTAATATACGCAATCGGCTGGCTGATCTCAAAGGCCTATCCGGATAATTACAAGATGAGTGACATATCCAAGTTTCCCATCACACTTCAGTATTTGCCGAATTATGATCTCTACGATGCCGTATGATGAAGAACATTAGCGCGTTAAAGGGTAAGTCCACAGCTTCGGGCAGGATTAAGGATATCCTATGGATATTCATAATTGCTGTCGTTCTCTTTATCGCGACTATTTTTTCCACACTGCTGGGGCCAGTGAAAATCTCTCCCCTGACGGTATTCAACATATTTGTGTCGCAGATTCCGTTCGTTGGAGGGCTATCCCATTTCAGCATTCCCGAGACCAGCTATGTCATAGTGGTTTACCTGCGGGAACCGGAAATAATTGGCGCCATTATGGTCGGTGCCTCCCTCGGTACAGGCGGAGCTGTGGTGCAGAGCGTTTTCCGCAACCCCATAACAGAACCGTACATAATAGGAATATCAAGTGGCGCCGCTCTGGGAGCTGTTTCCGCGATTGTTTTTTCTCTCTCGCTTTTCGGACTTTTTTCGGTGCAGGTAATGGCGTTCATCTTTGCCCTTATCGTCGTACTTGCAGTATACCTCTTCTCATTCCATGGCTCCAGGACGCCACCCACCTATCTCCTGCTGACCGGCATATCAATCTCGCTCTTCATATCATCGATAGTCGGGCTGCTCATCTACACAAACATCAAGCTGGAAAATGCAGCATTCTTCTGGCTACTTGGATCACTTCAGGGAATAAGCTGGAGTGAACTGATACCTGTTTCAGTTGCGATTATAGCCAGCGTGGCCGTCATCTGGAGCATGAGCGGCCAGCTTAATGCATTTCAGCTTGGGGAAGCCTATGCGCATTCTGTTGGCATAAATGTGGAGAGGACAAAGGCCATGCTCATGGGAATTGTTGCCCTGAGCGTATCAGCCGCGGTCTCCATCAGCGGTCTGATTGGATTTGTAGGGCTCATTATACCTCATATATGCCGTCTTCTTTTTGGCGGGTCGAACAGGATAGTCATACCGACATCAGCACTGCTGGGGGCATTGTTTCTTCTGCTGGCCGATGATCTAGCAAGGACGGCAATAAATGGCGAGGTTATACCGGTGGGAATAGTGACGGGAATGATTGGAATACCCTTCTTTCTTTACCTCCTGAGGAGGATGGCGAGTGGTAGCTATGAAAATTGAGGTGCGTGATATTGAATATGGAAACCAGAATTTTCGCCTGAACGTAGACCACATAACGATCGATGATGGTTCAATAACCGGCATTGGCGGGCCAAACGGATCTGGAAAATCCACGCTGCTGAAGATCCTCTACGGATATCTAAAACCCATAAAGGGCACTGTACTGATCGATGGCAATAGCATCAATGAACTGAGGGGAGCAAAAGTCGCAGGAAAGATTTCAGTAGTGCAACAGGAAACCCCAACACCCATGAATTTTACGGTTGAGAACATCGTCTCAATGTCCAGGTACAGTGATCCAGTGGATGATTCGAAGGTGAGGGAATCCCTGGATAGGTGCGGAATTGCCCACCTCCAGCATCGGAAATTTGAGGAACTGAGCGGCGGAGAGCGCAGGCTGGTAATGATAGCGGGAGCTTTATACCAGGGCACAGAGATAATAATGCTTGACGAACCGACAACTTTCCTGGACGTTGACAAGGAATTGAGGATCGTAGACCTAATCGTCAACCTTAAGCGGCTTGGAAAGACCGTCATAGTTGTTCTTCACGATGTAAACCTTCTCTACAGGATTTGCAACAGGGTTATCATGATGAGGGATGGCAGAGTTATGGGGGAAGGGTATCCATCGAGAATGTTCACTCCTGATCTTCTTCGTGAGATTTACGGCTCCAGCTTCCTGAGTTTCACTACACCGGACGGGATCACCTGGACGCCGTACAACCATAACGGGGAGCAGCTGGAGGAAATCCTGGTCATAGAGGATGAATTTCCTCGGTTAGGCCTGTCATACAATCTCTGGAAAAATGGCATGGGTGTTGCGTCTTTTTCCGTCAAGGTTACTGATGCAGATCTTGACCTGCAGCTGGATGAAATACGCCATGCGTCTCAAAAATACAGATATGCTGTGATCACAAGCAGGGTAGTAAACGAACCGGGAAGGGGTATTGAAGAGCTAATCGCTGAGTTTTTCCGGGACGGAAAACTGCTTTTCCTGGTGGACTCCGAGAACGAATCCAGCATGGTTTCCGTGAGCGACAGGGAGAACTATTTCAGGATATTCGGTGTGGAGAAAACAGTCGCCGACATATGCCATGAAATAAAGGAAATCACGGCATCTACATCCCTATCCTATGGTGTCAGGAAGTAGGATCTCGCCTGCTCAAGATCGGCGGGGGTGTTCACATTGAAGGATCCGCCGCTTCTTATGTCAACAGTCTCAAAATCCATCGGAATGCCGAACAGCGGCAACCTGTTTATAACGGAAATACCGCTGAAGTTTCCGTTCAGCGTAAATGTTACCACACCTGCCCCGCTTCGCGTTCCGGCCTCCCACACTTCTCGGAACAGATTTTTATCAGCCGTCATCAAATCACCTGGGACCACAAGACTGGAGACCCTGGCTAGAGAGGCAACGGCTTCGCCGATGTCTGTTTCGTAGCCTGAACCAGAGGTGTAAACTGTATCTATGCCATTTTCTTCCGCAAATTGGGTAACTTTCCTGTGCAGACGGGTAGTCGCTATAACAATCTTAAAGCCTGAATATGAAAGAATCTCAAACAGGTTTGCGATTAAGCTCAATTTCCCAATCCTGATCAGGCATTTCTCGGGATCCTGCATCCTGGTCCCCTTTCCGCCTGCCATGATTATTGCCGTTCTTTCCAACAGCTGTTAAGTGCCAATGGCAATTTATGATTTTCTCTGAGGACCAGAAGCGGGGGTCCTTTCCACAAGATACTGCTCCATTATCTGTTCCGGTGTGGTCACCTTATTCTCGAACCTCATGATCGGCCTGTTGTTGTACCAGAATACAAAACTTTCCGGCCTGCTGAATGTCCACCTGAAACGATCATAGTTCTGCCAGAACCTCGATAGAGAAAGATGATACCTGCTTCCCGCCCTGTCCGTTTCGACGTTCTCCACTCCCATCTTCATGATTGAATACTTAAGGTCAGTAGCGCCGTAGAGAACACTCAAAACGCCGTCTCTCAGGATAAGCCTGTTTATTTTTAGCTTGTTCTGGTCTACCATTGATCCTATTGAATTCATTGTTGCCTCCACAAGTTCCTTTGTTATTTTCCTGGACTCTATGAGCGAGAGAACCTTCCTTGTGGACATATCTATGCATATCAGGGCATATGGTGATTCGATGTTGCTCTGATGATAATCCATGAACAGGGTGTTGAAAGGAGGCTCAGCCGTGGATTTCTGGTTTTGACCATTGCCTGGTTTACGGTTCCTGATCATGTTCCTGTTTCTCATGTAGTTGTATATCTGATAGTAAGAAACATTCCTGCCCTTGCTTTTCAGAAGATAGAATATTGTCCTTGACCCGATTTTATAAGAGTTCCAGAGATCTTCTATTTCCTTTGCAGTGTTGTCTGGAATGGATTGGTCCCGGTGTTTGGCTTCTGCGGTATCTGTTCCCTCCCTTATGATCTGCTGGATGCGTCTGGGAGTAACTGAGAACATCTTTGCCAGGTCGCTCACCTTGTAACCGCCTTCTATGCTCTGAACAATGAACCTCTTATCATCAGTACTTAACATGATATCCGGATACCATCCATAGAATGAGATAAAACGGTTTTTTGCCCATGGACATATAGGCAATAGGTGAGGGGACAGTATCTGAATCTGTGTATGGGAAAAAACAGGGTTTTCTGACACCTGGCCACGAAAAATTTCGCATTCTTACCGTTTATAGTTTAAATACAAATCCATTCATATACACTAGTACCAGACAGAATACAGGAGTGCATATGAACATGAACAGAACCGTAGTAACTGTTAAGAGGTTGCTCAGGAAATATTTCAGCCTGAAGTCGGATGTCAAATCCGAGACGGGCATTGGAGTCCTTATAATATTCATAGCAATGGTTCTGGTAGCTGCGGTTGCCGCAACTGTACTTCTACATACGGTATCGGTGCTACAACTCAAGGCCACCGAAACCGGTACAACCACCATAAACCAGGTTTCTGGAGGTATAGAAATCAAGCAGATACTTGGCTTTGATAATGCTTCTCCCCCGGCAGCAGGTGGAGTGAAGGATATGGCAATCTTCGTGGGACCCCTGTCAGGAGCGTCATCGGTAAACCTGGCAAACGTGAGTATAAGTCTCTCGATCAACGGCATAACTTCTGTGCTGGTGTATAACAATTCACTGTTCCAGGATATATCCCAGAATGGAACAAAGAACCTGTTCGGCCTCAGTGTATGGAACAACATGAGTGCAAAGCACAAGGATGCAACAAACTTTGGAGTCATTGCATTCTTCAACCCTACTGGGAGGTTGACGCCAGGATTCCCTGTCATCAGTGGTGACGATCAGGCAATAATAATACTCAATGTGACAAACGCATTCGGGACAAACATAACGCAGGGTATGACGGTGGTGGGCCAACTCACCCCTGAAGCAGGAACACCAGCGCTGGTAGATTTCACGGCGCCTGAAGCTTTTAACTCGAAATCGGTAACGCTGCAGTAGACACCTCAGCCCTCCAAGGAGGGCACCCTTTATGGGTTATAATTTTAATACAGTGAAAAGCATCAGTGGAAAATGGCAAGGATTGAGAAATCAATAATAGATTCAGCTGTAGCATCTGCCGCTGCCGGGTTCATTATTGCTGGTGTTGGAATAACTATCCTTATACATGGTTTCCTTTTCGGCCTGGTTGGCGTTGCATGGGGAACTGGTATCATAGCCGTTTCAATATTGTCGTTGTATTATCCTGGAAAGCACTTCATGCTTGGCTCCCTGATCATCATTCTTTCCATTGCCAGCTGGTACGGAACTTCAGGCGGGCTAATTATAGGTTTCATTATTGGAGTGATTGGCGGGTTCATGACGCTTTCCTGGCACATGCCTAGAAACAGTAGGGGGAAAGTTTTAGGTGATGATAAAAGGGAAAGCACATCGGTGCTGAAATAAAATGATCCCCGCATGACATTCTGTATTTACCCGTAACAGCCTTCTGCAGCAACAAATCAGATCTCATGTTTTCTCATTGATGATATGAGCTCGCTTGCCTCCCATGAGTAGAGTTCTTCCACCGACCCTTTCCGCACCTTCTTCAGGTAACGCGCCACCTTTTCACTGTTCTGTTCGGTCTTCTGCATATTGCTTAAGAAGTTCAATTGCTTGGAACTGATTGGACGGCTACCCCTGAACTCCGCATCAATCGCCGGCATGGCCTTCAAATCACTGATCAATTCGGATGCCTCTGACCTGGAAAGCTCCTCAGGGGCTTTCTTTCCCTTGCTCTCCAGAAAACTGGAAACGCGGGATGACCTTTCTTCGTTTACCAGAAGGTTATGGATAAATAATAACTGCTTTGGGGAAGCATCATGGGCAACTATCCCAGCTTGAGTGGAACTTTTCTCTCCGCTGCTTTTCAAAATATCTATGACTTCTGATGCCTCTTTTACCGACAGATCGGAAATCCTTGCCATGCTGTGATCCTGAAGATACTTTTCCAGGACTTCATTGAGATTTATGTTCATGGTAATGAGCCTGTTTATAAACGCTGCCTGCTTTTTTGTTGAACCACCCGCAGTCATAACTTCATTGCCTCCTCACTTCCGGGTCTGCACTCGTGTTTCAAGCCGTTCATTGACCTACCACCAATCCAGATCGTCTCCCTTTCTACGAAAACCACAGGCATCCGAGAGCCCGGATAGTATAACATCAACGGTTCCAAAGAAGGGGACTGAACTAACCCGGATATCCTCACTTTCAATGATCTTAAGGATCTCTGCCCTGGACCTTGCATAACCCAACCTTTGTATGTCCCTGCACACAGGTTGAAGCTCTGAAGTGAAATCCTCAAAAAATTCAAGTTTCAGCTTGTTTCTTCCCCCAAGAATTCCAGCATGTTTCCTGACAGAACCGTTCTCTTCGTACCATTTCTTTAGTTTCGCCTGAATATATGATGTGGAATCTGCCAAAAATACTGCTTGAGAACTGAGGTTTTCGGACTTTATCAAGGTGCTTCCCCCACTCACTGACCAGCCTGCCCTGATGAGTCGTGATCGTGCCTGATACGCCTCACAAAATAGACAGGGACATTACCCTCCGTATTTACTTGCTCCAATCCAAATTTATCATTAAGGGCTTCAAAAAGACCCTTTAACTTGGAATACCCGTATGCCCTGGCATCGAAACCCGGGTTTATTTTCCGGATGGATATGCCAATGCAGGTAAGCCTTGCCGTCCCGTCTTCCTGCTCGCACATTTCGTATGCACGATCAAGTATAAGGTTCAGCTCATCGCTCATCAGGGATTCTCTTTTGGGCAACCTGACCTTGGTCTTGGCAGCTTTCTCTGTGCTCTCAAGAATCTCTGTAAAGACAAATACGTTGCACGCATTCACCAGCGATGATGATGTACCCTTTTTCCCTACGCCCATAACAAATTTGCCATTTTCCCTCAACCTTGTTACTAGCCTGGTGAAATCGCTATCGCTTGAAACAAGGCAGAAAGCATCTATTTCCTTGCTGTAGAGTATGTCCATGGCGTCGATGGTCATTGCAAAATCTGATGAATTCTTACCGGAAACATTGTGTAGTTGAAGAACGGGCTGTATTGCAAGATCTGTTACCACTTTCTTCCATGGATTCATATTTGGCATGGTAAAATCGCCATATATCCGTTTTATGATGATGTGTCCGTATTTGCCAACCTCATCTATCACCG
>JAJYRT010000131.1 GCA_021793945.1 Thermoplasmata archaeon | reverse complement strand
TACGGACAAGAAATATAATGGCTAACCTCTGAAATTAGGGCTTAACTCAAATTATAAGAGGTCGGGATAAAATTAAACGTCATTACCCTTATTAACCCCATCCGTATGATTAGAACTAGTCATGGACTAACCTCCTTAATGTGAATGAGACTGGACCGTTTGGTGGCGGTAAAATCTCACTGTGCCCATCGGGGACTTTTTTCAACTTATTCGAAACAGAACACCATTTATACATGACGCCAGAAGTGTTTACGCATAGTTTAAATACATTCACTCATTGTTTGTACCATGAAGAGGCTTAGAATTTCGGATGACAGGAAGAAGGAAATAATAGGAGAGATAAGACGCAGCGATGAATCAAAGTACGACCACAGGCTCCATGGAATCCTGCTTGTGGCCAATGGCATGAGCCCGTACGGCGTTTCCAGTGTGATTGGAAACAGTCCAAAAAGCATAGAGAACTGGGTCAACACATTTCTCAGGGAGGGATTCGAGGGGCTTAGGGAACCCATGCGATCAGGAAGACCCCCCAGGTTATCAGACATCATGGAGAGCATATCCCTAGATCTCAGGAAGAACCCCATGGATCTGGGGTATTCACGGAACCTCTGGGACGGAAAGCTTCTCAGCCATCACATAAAGAAGAGATATGACATGGATATTGGAACAAGACAGTGCCAGAGAATATTTCATAAACTTGGATTTAGGTTGAGAAAGCTAAGACCCCTTATAGCAAAGGGAGACGCGGAGAAGAAAGTTGAATTTCAAAAAAACTCCTAGCCCTTCTTATGGAAGGAAAATCAATTGTCTTCATGGATGAGTGTCATTTCTATCAGCATGGCACCAGAATAAGGGCGTGGTATCCTCCAGAAGAATCCGATCCTGTTGTGCTTCAGGAACCCAACAGAAAGGGCATAAGCGTATTCGGAGCTGTAAGGATTTCCGACGGAAGGCTCATTACACAGATCACTGAGAGATTCAACGCCTTCACCTTTCTTGAATTTCTATCCCTTGCCCGCAGAATATTTCCACACAGTGTCTTTGCACTGGACAATGCACTTTATCATCATGCCGGCATAATCAGCGATTATGCATTTCTTACAGGAACGGATCTGCTGCTTCTTCCTCCATATTCGCCTGAACTGAATCCAATAGAGAGAGTCTGGAAAGACATAAAGAGACATGCAACACACAACAGGTATTTCCAGATGCTCAATGATTTGAAAAGTGCCATTCAAAGTGAGTTCGACAGGCATTTCAGACCGAACAGCGAGCTAAAACAGTTATGCGCAATTACTTAAGACGCTATGTATAGTAATGCATAGAATTATGACGTCATGATCGTGGGTCACTATGCCAGGGTATCTACCAATGACAAGGAGCAGAATCCCGAATGCACAATACCAAGAACAAACAACGGTATGGAAATATTCTTCCGGAAGATAAGGAGAAACGTGAGGAAGAGATGCGGTAACATTGCAACAGGAAACATCCTGGCACAGGGTGGTGAGAAGCTGGCACTCTTCCAGAATGTGGGGAACAAGGAATACAGGGACATTGTATTCGGTTCCGGTGACATGGGTGCTGTATTTGCGAAATACAGGAAGCCTTTCCAGAAGGATGGAATGACAGAGAAAAGGGTCGGGGAGCTTGTTCACAGTAGAACTGGGACGATCTTTGGCAACTCACTCCGTGAATCACCGTATACCAGTGATATCATGGCCAATTTGAGGAATAGATTTATCGTGCATTTAGATTGGTAATCGTTATAATTAACGGTCAATTTCCGTCATAGAAGCTGCAAAACATTATTTTAACATACCGGAATACAGTTTTCATTGGCAGCTAAACTTTATCACAATGATATGTACCTCAGGGAGTTTGACGCAACGGTTGTTGCAATAGAAGGGGATATGGTATCCCTGGACAGAACGGCTTTCTATCCTACAGGCGGCGGCCAGCCTAACGATACAGGAATTCTGGTTACAGACGGCATAAGTTACGATGTCGCTGACGTGATCAAGGTTGGAGACGACGTGGGGCACAGAATTTCCTCGAGCAGCCTGCCGCAGCCTGGAGCAAAGGTACATGGAGTTCTGGACTGGAACAGAAGGTATGCTCATATGAGATACCACACAGCAATACACATCATTGATGGGGTAGTCAACAGAGATTACTCTGACAGGGGGCTCATTACGGGCAGCCAGATTTACGAGGACAGGGCAAGGGTGGATTTTGATCTACCGGGAATCACCAGGGAGATGGCGGAAGAAATCATCGGCAAAGCCAATGAGGTCATTTCGTCAAATCACAACATCTACGCGAGGGAGATCAGCAGCGATGAAGCACAGCGTATCCCGGGTCTTGCAAGGACCGCACCTGGCAGGGAGCTGATAAAATCACTTGACAGGGTTCGCATAATAGACATTTCCGGCTTTGATACCCAGGCTGACGGCGGTACGCACGTATCCAACACCAGGGAGGTCGGAGAAATAACTTTCAGGAGCATCCAGAGCAAGGGAGCTCACAACAAGAGGGTAGAGTTCGTGCTTTCCTGATAAAGCGGGTTTGGGAATGATAAAAATTGATACTATCCCTGTAGGAATGCTTCGCACCAATTGCTACATTTTGCAGGATGGCGGAAAATGCGCTATCATTGACCCCGGAGGGGATTTTGGGCTGGTTGAAAAATTCATCTCTGCCAACAGCCTTGAACCTGTGCTTGTCGTGGCAACACACGGACATTTCGACCATGTGTTCAGTGCCTGGGATTTTCTCAATGAATACGGCCTCAAACTGCACATAAATTCAGCTGACAAAGAAATGCTTGGGGAAGCAGACAAAATGTCAATTGACCTGACCGGATTCATGATGAACGGGAACATTGAAACCAGAACCTTTGAGGATGGCCATGAGTTCAGGGTGGGCGGATCAAGAATCCAGGCACTGGCATTCCCGGGCCACACTCCCGGGAGCACCATTTTTATGTCGGAGGCGGGGCTGTTCACCGGAGATACCGTTTTCAAGGGAACAATTGGAAGGGTTGACTTTGGCGGGTCAATCCCGGATATGAGGCGTTCACTGGACAGGTTCAGGAAAATCAGCGGGAATCATCTGCTGTTTCCGGGGCATGGTGATTTCACCACCCTTGATGATGAAAAAAGAGTCAACCCCTATCTATCTGACGCATTCATCTTCGGAAACTAAAGTTTCATTTCCGTGTGGCATCATAAACATACATTTTTAATAAGCTCATAAAATCTGTAACAGATAGAGATGGATGATCAATACGACGTGATAATCATTGGCGGTGCCGCAGCAGGCCTGACTGCCGCTCTGTATACTTCAAGGCAGGCACTTAAGACGCTGGTCATTACCAAAGATATTGGAGGACAGGCACTTCTCACTAACGAGATTGGAAATTATCCCGGGTTTGAAAGCATCAGTGGATTTGATCTGATGAACAAGATAAAGAAACAGTGTGAGCTGTATGGAGCAGTCTTCCTTTATGATGAGGTCAGGAAGATAAACTATGCAGAGGAAAGCTGCTTCGAGATAGTAACCACCAATAACAGCTTCATCACGTGCGCACTTATAATGGCTTTTGGGAAGACTCCGCGGGACCTAGGCGTTCCTGGCGAGGAAGAACTGAAGGCAAAGGGAGTCTCATACTGTGCCATATGCGACGGCCCACTTTTCAAGGGAAAGGATGTTGCGGTTGTCGGGCTCGGGGACCCGGCAATGGAAGCTGCCCAGATGCTCTCAGATCTTGCCAGAAAGGTAACTGTCATCCTGAGGGGAAAGTCGCCCATAGGCGATGAAGAGACCATAAACAATCTCAGGGAAAAGGACAATGTAGAATTTCTAAACCACAGGGCCATAAAGGAAATCAAAGGATCCGGGAAACTGGAAAAGATACTCACAGTCGATCTGGAAAACAGGAATGCGCCTCCTGAGGAGCTGAAGGTGAACGGATTGTTCATAGAGATGGGTTACGTTACCAAGACGGAATTCCTGAAGGGGATTGTTAGCATGAACGGGCTGGGCGAGGTAATAACAAACAAGGACGGATCCACTTCAATGCCTGGAATATTTGCTGCCGGAGACGTTACTGACGTAGCCTACAAGCAGGCTGTTATATCTGCGGGTCAGGGAGCGATAGCGGCCCTGTCAGCCTATAACTATCTCCAGGCGCTGAAGGGAAAGCCACACACGAAGAGTGACTGGAAGAAAGTCAAGGTTGGTAAGGGGGAGAATACAGAAAAATCACAATTCTTCCTTGGGTAAGCAGGCACCGACACACGCTGCCATAGGATTATGGGTGCTCGCCTACTATAAAAGACGACAGTCAAAACACATATTTTGCAAGTGTAAACTAACCCAAAAACGCTTCAAATAAGTGTTGAAATAAATAATTATATGAAAAAATAGAAAAAAATTGATTGTGTGGGATCAGTCGGGAAGCTTGTCCATAGGTCTTGCAGAGGTTGATTCGAGTGACCGATTCCTCGTCTCGGTTATGGTCAGCAAAGTCAGTATCACTCCAAGCAGGGAGACTGCCACTAAGATAGCTAGCACGCCCTGAAGTTTGTAAACAAACTGCAGCACTGGTTCCAGGAACGTGAATATCCCGGCTCCTAATTTTCCCATCGAAGCAGCTATACCGTGGCCAGTTGTTCTAAACTGCGTTGGGAACAACTCTGTCGGCAGAACGAATGTCGTAGTGTTAGGTCCTATATTCCCGAAGAGGAAAGAGATCCCGTACACGGAAAGGAAAAGAGCCAGGCTAGTTACTATTGAAGTGTACGTCAATGCGAGTATAAGGTAAGCGACAGCCATTACACTGAAACCTATCCACTGCAACTTCTTTCTCCCCACTTTATCAATGGAGGCTACCGCTATCCAGTAACCAGGGACTTCAAACAATGCAGCCAGTATAGAGTTTCCTACCGCTATATTGAGAATGGTCTGGTGTATATTACCTGCCACCGCTCCATATCCTATGCTCTGCAGTATCAG
>JAJYRT010000130.1 GCA_021793945.1 Thermoplasmata archaeon | reverse complement strand
TCACAATACGGTTTGTTAGCCGAAAGTCCACAGCCACACAGATGCAATTCCTGATCCCCTGCTTTTACGACATACGGCCGGTTTCTCTCGTGTAAAACTAGTCTGCTCATTTGTTATCCATGATTCATGATGCCCTGGAATAAAAAGTTGACCCCGCTGCCCTCGCTACCTGACCTTTTCCAGGGAAAATGACCCGAGGTTGAATCCATTATCCTCCGGGTATATGTCAATCCATTCCCTCGATCTCGCCTTTCCCAGTCCCATGACTCTCAGGTAATTTCTGGTAGATCCCATCCTGAATTCAACTGCACCGTCCATCAGGTAACTGATCGCCTCGTAAACCCTTTTCTCGAAGAGACCCTCCTCAAGCAGGAACAGGGATATGGCATTCTCGGACTTCCGCTTCTGGGAAAATTGTTGCGTGAATCGGATGAAGGTCCTGTCCTCAAGCAGCGTAACATACGTAGTGAGAGATGAGAAGAGCAGACGGTAGAAGGGGTGGTTTTGCCTTATCTCAGCTGCAATCTGGTCAACTGCCTTCATAAGGGCGCTGATATTCATTGGGCTGTCAAGCGTCACGGCATACCTGGATGCGCTTTCTATCTGGATTGACCTTGAGTAGACATCTATGAACCTCAGCATGCCTTTCTGCTCGGATCCATTGATCTTCTCCGATATTTTTCCGACCTCGTACATTATCTCCCTGATGTTCTTGTCGGCAGTGACCACAATTATGGGAACGCCTTCCTCCAGCGACTTTGCTATGAAATTATACGCCATTATGTACTTTTCAGAAAATGGCGGGCCATAAAGGACCATGTTCGTTCCCGGCTGCAGGCCGCCATATACGAGATCATCAAACTTCTGTATGCCAGTGGACACCCTGGCAGGATCGCCCTGCGCCTCCATAATGGGCTTCGGATCGGCCTTTTCTTCAGTCCTTCCGGATCCTGACCCCATGGAATCCAGCAGGGATGAAAACTCCCTCTCCTTTGTCTTTGCCTTGGCGATCTCGTCCCTCAATTCGCCAATAGTCCTCCGCAAATCTTCCGTGTTTCCAGCCTTCTTTGACCCACTATCTGACATATCAACACTCACCTACTGCTTATAGGTTCCAGACACCACCCATGGAGGCTCAACCTTGTCGAACGGTTCCATTGCATCTGTCCTGAAATCTGTAAGTATCTTTTCATTAACTTCCACACCAATTCCCGGCTTGCCTGATAGCGTAAAATACCCATTCTCAAGCTTGTAACCAGATTTGACAAGATTCTTCTTCCAGTCAGGCCAGAATGCCTCGAAACTCTCCTGTATCAGGAAATTCGGAATCGTGTAGTCAACATTCAGGGTGGCGGCAGTCTGTATCGGCCCGAATGCGTTGTGGAAAGCGACCGGAATCCCGAATGCCTCGGCAATTGCAGCAATCTTCTTGGCCTCAAGTATACCGAGAGAATTTGTCAGGTCAGGCTGGATCACGTCCACGAGCCTGGTTGAGATGAATCTTGCGAAATCCACCTTGTTCAGCAATCTTTCCCCCAGAGCCACCGGAACCTTCACGGAATGCTTGAATTCTGCAAGTCCAAATTCCTGTTCCGGGTGCAGCGGTTCCTCCATAAAGAAAGGATGTAGATCCTCAAGTGCCTTTCCAGCTTCTATAGCTGCTCTTGTTGAAAACCGCCCATGGCATTCTATAAGCAGGTCTATCTTGTCTCCAAGCGCATCCCTCATCCCGGACACTATGTTCCTGGCGTTGATCAGGCCCTCACGGGAGATCGTATCAAAGTTAGGGCCAAAGGGATCGAATTTCATTGCAGTAAAACCATGAGAAACGAGTTCCTTTGCCTTCTTTATGAAATCTTCCGGCGTTACGCAATTGGAATACCAGCCATTTGCATATGCCCTTACCGACTCCCTGTATTTTCCTCCCAGCAGGTTGTAAACGGGGGATCCCAGCTCCTTTCCTATAAGATCCCAGCTCGCTATCTCAAATGCGCTGAGCGCGGATGTTGCTTCCATGGACTTGGACAGATAGAAGGAGTGCCTGTAGAATTCCTTGACGTTCTTTTCCACGTCGAAGAAATTAGCGCCAGAAAAAACCCGCTGGACCTCCTTCATGCTTTCCTTCACCGGGAGGGTCATAAGGGTGGTCGGTGCTTCTCCGAACCCGACCTTGCCATCAGAAGAAGTTAACTTGACCAGTAATATTGTGGAACTCCATGGCGAGGAGACTTCCCTGCCTTTCTCCCCAAGCTCGATTATGTCGATGTCCTTTATTGTAGAACTCATATAACTAAATTGTCTATATCATACTTAAATTTATCAGACAGTGCATGAATTTTCCCTTGAGCGTGCTGACCATGTACATGATGAATGTAGCTATCAGCTGTCATCCATTGGAAATAATAATTAAAGTTATAGGCATCTCATGGCAATGACAATGGAATCAAAATTCAGGATTGAAAAGAGCTTTGATCTTGGCGGAAAGCCATATTATTATTTCTCGCTTCCTGCGCTGGAAAAGGCAGGTCACAATGTATCTAAACTCCCATTATCCATCAGGATTGTTCTGGAGTCCCTTATAAGGAACTTTGACGGGAAGTCTGTGAGGGAGGAGGATCTGGAGAACCTGATCAACTGGGACCCGATGAATCCTCCAGACGTAGAGATACCATTCAAGGTTGCCCGGGTCATCATGCAGGATTTCACCGGAGTACCGGCTGTTGTGGACCTTGCCTCCATGAGGGACAAGGCAAAAGAGCTTGGAAAAAACCCGGAAATCATTCAGCCCCAGATCCCCGTTGATCTTGTAATTGACCATTCCGTGCAGGTTGATTTCTACGGTAACAATGAATCACTGGAAAAAAACTGGGAGAAGGAGTTCCAGAGAAATTCTGAAAGGTACCGGTTTCTCAAGTGGGCACAGAAATCCTTCAAAAACCTCAAGATAGTCCCGCCATCGGTGGGAATAGTACACCAGGTGAACCTGGAGTATCTAGCTAGAGTGGTTATGACATCCAGATCCGAAAACAGGACCTATGTGTATCCCGATACCCTTGTCGGAACTGATTCCCATACGACCATGATAAATGGCCTCGGAATCGTGGGATGGGGAGTCGGCGGAATAGAAGCTGAAGCTGCAATGCTGGATCAGCCGGTCACTATCCTGGCACCAAAGGTTGTCGGTGTCAACATTCATGGCAAGCTAAGGGAAGGTACCAATGCAACTGACGCCGTTCTGACACTGACGGAACTCCTCAGGAGACACAGTGTGGTAGGAAAATTCGTTGAGTTCTACGGAGAAGGAATATCTCAGCTTCCACTTCCAGACAGGGCGACCCTGTCAAACATGTGCCCTGAATACGGTGCGACCCTTGCCCTCTTCCCTGTTGATGAGGAGACCCTGAATTATCTCAGGATGACCGGAAGGCCTGAGGATCATATCCAGCTTATCAAGAAATACCTTCAGGAGCAAGGCCTTTTTGGAACTCAGAAAGGACTCCAGTTCAGCGAGATAATAGATCTTGACCTCTCAAAGGTGGAGACAAGCGTGTCCGGCCCCAAGCTGCCGCAGCAGAGGTCCAACCTGCGTGACATTGGGAGAAGCTTCATGGAATTCATGGAACAGGCGCCTGGGAACACGTCCGGGAAGGCACCACAGCATGAGGTCTATTTGAAGAGCACAAAGATCAACCTCAGGGGGCAGGAAACCATTCTTTCCGATGGGGACATAGTCATTGCCGCAATAACAAGCTGCACAAACACAAGCAATCCTCGCGTTATGGTAGGAGCAGGACTGCTTGCAAAGAAGGCTGTTGAAAAAGGGCTTCATGTCAACCCGAAGGTGAAGACAAGCCTGGCTCCTGGATCAAGAGTTGTAAGTGAATACCTCGAGAAATCCGGTCTTCAGGACTATCTTAATAAGCTTGGTTTTTACCTTGTGGGCTTTGGCTGTACAACATGCATCGGAAACAGCGGTCCCCTCGATCCAGCAATTGAGGA
The DNA here is from genome assembly GCA_021793945.1 of Thermoplasmata archaeon. Next base: position 1,113 of record JAJYRT010000130.1, on the reverse strand, counting down.
CGCGATAACAAAGTCTGCACTGAGCACTGCTGCCGTCCTATCCGGAAACAGGAACTTTGAGGCAAGGATACACAAGAGCGTAAGGGCAAATTACCTGATGTCACCTCCTCTTGTAGTAGCTCTTGCAATAGCAGGAAAGATAATCCTGGACCCCGAGAAAGAGCCTCTTGGAACTGGAAAAGACGGTAAACCGGTTTTTCTGAGAGACATATGGCCAGACGAGTCCGAGATTACAGAGGTCATTAAGAATTCCGTAAAGCCTGAAATGTTCATTGCCAAATACTCGAACCTAGACAGCTACAACGAAGACTGGGTGAAGATAGATGTACCGGGATCAATGAACTACCCGTGGGATGCCTCAAGCACATACATCAGGAACCCGCCTTTTTTTGATTCCTTTGTGCCAGGCAAGACCGTCCCATTTGGGGACATGAAAAATGCCCTGCCCTTGCTGGTTCTCGGAGATTCCGTCACGACGGACCATATCTCTCCTGCAGGATCCATATCGAAGGACAGCCCTGCCGGAAAATACCTTGTAGAGCACGGAATTTCCCCGGCAGACTTCAATTCATTCGGTTCAAGAAGGGGGAATCACGAGGTTATGATGAGGGGGACCTTCGGAAACAACCGGATAAGAAATCTTATGGTAAGCCGTGAAGGCGGATACACCGTCCATATCCCATCCGCCACAGAGGGGACCATATTTGACATAGCCATGAGATATGCTGATGAAAAAAGGGACCTCATAGTTTTCGCGGGGAATGAATATGGAGCAGGAAGCTCAAGAGACTGGGCTGCAAAGGGAACGTACCTTCTTGGAGTCAGGGCAGTGATAGCAAAGAGCTATGAGAGGATACACAGGAGCAATCTCATAGGAATGGGTGTATTGCCATTGCAGTTTCCGGAAGGAAAGGGATTTGAGAGCCTGAACGCCGACATTTCCAGTGGATTCGACCTTAGCTTCCCGACCCACCTTACCCCTGCTGGAAAGGCAAAACTCTCCTTTACCATGAAGGATGGGAAAAGAGGTGCAACGGACCTACTGTTAAGACTGGACACCCCAATAGAGGTTGAATACTTCCAGATGGGTGGAATATTGCAGTACGTGATGGA
>JAJYRT010000129.1 GCA_021793945.1 Thermoplasmata archaeon | reverse complement strand
TGGAGCCAGATCCAGCGAATCAGAGGAATACAAAGAAGAGATGAGGATAAAGTACAAGGAGATCGAGAAAGCGGCCGGGGAAACAACCTCGCTTATCAGCAAACTCTAGAGTTTTCTTTTTTTTGCTGGTTATTTTACAATATCTTGAGCAGGAGAGCCACTTAACTTGTGACGGAGAGGATGTCAGTACCCTTACGAATCGTTATGTCTCTTAACACATGGGTATTGGAGATTCCATCAACTGAAAGGCTACGGGTCAATGGGATTCAGTTTGACAACCAAACATAAAAATTGTAATCCAACTAAACTTAAAGCCAAAAGAAGCAGTCCACCTTGTGATTTACGGTAAAATATATATGGTGAAACCCTTAACTGGCTGTTCCTTAATTAGTTAAATAATGATGTTTTTATAGTTTTTTCAGGGTGATTTTAGAGTGACTTTGTGTTGCTTAGGCTACCGAAATCATCTTCTCGTCCTTCGCCCTGAAAATCTCATCGAAGTCTATTTTTGCGGTTGATGGATCCTTGCTGATGAGCGCAACCCTGCTGTCTCTCCTGTCAGCGGTGAACTGGTATCCTATCCTTCCTGCCAGCGCGTTTGAAAATTCAAGTATAGAGTCATGTGATGGCATATTATCCATTGTCAGCTTTGTTATGGACTGCCCCACATGAACGTATCCCTTGCACTCTATGAAATCAGGGTCAGCTTTGGTGTCCAGGGCCGTATACTCATCCAGATATGGCATGTTAACGTCTTTCACCAGTGTGTGCCTAAGGACGATTCTGGTATCCAGTGATGGTAACAGTTCTAGAGTTCTGTTGAAATTTTCCCAGGCATTTCCCAGGGCAGGGTTCAGTACATCATTGAAGATCTGCCTGGTCGGTCCTGCAACCGTCACATAAAGCTGGGTCGGAAGTGGATCCAGCTTTTCAAGCACCATTGGAAGCGTCCCATTTGTTACAAGAAAAGTTGTCATGCCACGCTTCTTCGCAAGGGCAATAAATTCCCCTAGCCTCGAATACAGTGTTGGTTCCCCCGTGAGTGAAATTGCTATATGCTTGGGATTCTCAGCCTCATCCCACCTCTCCTTTGTAACCTTGGCGTTTCCCTTGAACCCTGAAATCAACTTCCTGTGGGCCTTTATACTCTCTTCAAGTATCAGTTCGGGATCGTCCTCATCGGAAATGTGCATACTGTCGAAGCCCTGGAATCTCCAGCAGAAAGTACAATTTTCTGTGCACGAGTTAAGCGCAGGAGTCATCTGCACGCATTGGTGTGATCGTATGCCATAAAAGGTTCCCTTATAACAGCCCTCCTCGCCGGAAAGCTCCTTCTTGGTCCAGTGGCATACCTTAACGGCTGAATGTTTTCCGACTAGACCGTAATGCTGCTTCCTGTACACGCTGGCATACTTGTTTTCCACGATTCAATAAATATAGGCTATATTTAACTATTTTTAAATTATCTTCGCTGCAAATTAGGGAAAATATTCTGGCAGCATCTTCTCACATTCTCTTTGCCACGCTTGCAGCAACTATGATAGGGTCCCATACTGGATCAAATGGCGGTGAATACCCTATGTCATCGAAGAACAGATCATCCAGAGTAAACCCGGCCTGTATAGCCGTAGCTAGAACATTGAGTCTCCATGCGCCGTTGTCTCTGGATATAACCTGTGCCCCCAGTAGCCTGCTTGAGTTTTTGTCATACACTATTTTGATCCATGCCTCACTGCCCCCTGGGTAATACTTTGCCCTGCTATGCGCCTTTATATACGTTGATGACCACTGATATCCATTCCTTGTCGCCTCTTTCTCGCTGAGACCGCATAAACCTACCTCAAATTCAAGTATCTTCACCAGTGTCGTTCCAATCGATCCTGGAAACTGAGTTTCCACTCCGCCTATATTGGACCCAACAACTCTTCCCATCTTGTTGGATACCTGCGCGAGCGGAAACCAACCCGGCTTTCCAGTGACAAGGTTGGTTGCCTCTGCGACATCTCCAGCGGCGTAGATGTCAGGATCTGAGGTTCGAAGCATCTTATCAGTGCTTATCAGGCCTCTATCTGAAACCCTGATTCCGGACTCCGAAGCAATTTCGCTGTTTGGAACAATGCCAGTAGCGAAGATAACAAGATCAGACTGGTGTTTTCCGTGGTTTGTGGTCACTGTGAAACTGCCGTCAACTTTTTTCACTTCCTGCACAACTGAATCGAATTCAAAATTGAATTTACCCGATATTGCATTGAGAAAGTCTGCCCCAATGTCATCATCCAGCACCTGCAGGGGTCGGCTGTGCTTTGATATGATCCTTACCCGTATGCCTCTTTTCTGTATTGAGTCCGCAATCTCCATCCCAAGTATGCTGTCCCCGATCACCGTCACACTCCCTGCTCCTGAAACCCGATCATGAACCTCAATGCCGCTTTCAAGCGATCTTATGGCCAACGCTCCGGATCCGGTAAATTCTGGAGGAATTCTTGGTCTGGCTCCGGTAGCAATGAGCAGCTTGTCATATTCGAGTGATGTTCCGTCGGAAAGGGTAACTCTCTTCGCTTTTCTGTCTATTTTGGTTACGGCCTTACCAGTAATCACGTTAATTCCGCGCTTCTCCGTGAATTCGCTAAGTGGGTAGTGGATGAGGTCATTGCTGTCCTTCACCATACCTTCGATGTAGTACGGAATGCCACATTCAGCATAAGACACAAAGGAACCGCCTTCGACAACAGTTGCGGAAATGTTCCTGTCAAGTCTTTTTGCCTTGGATACGGCAGCCATGCCGGCTGCGCCTCCGCCAATAACTAGAAATTTCATGGATCAGAATAAAATGAGAAATGATTAATGTTGTGAAAGTGATTGAAAATTACTGAAAAATTCTCGGAAAAGATTAAGGGTAAACCTTAGTCTTCGCCGCCTCCGGGTGGCGTTGGAGGAGCAGATCCGCCTTTGGACTTGGTGGCTATGACATCATCTATCCTGAGTATCATTACGCTTGCTTCGGTGGCAGACTCAATCGCCTGTTTTCCTACCCTGATCGGTTCAATGACTCCGGCCTTTTCCATGTCTTCCACTTCTCCCGTGAAGACGTTGATGCCGTATGTCTTCTTCCCCTCTGCATGCTTGCTTCTGATCTTTATCAGGACGTCAATCGGGTCAAGCCCCGCGTTCTCTGAAAGTGCCCTGGGTATCTCCTCGAGTGCATTGGCAAACTTCTCAATTGCGAGCTGCTGTCTTCCGCCGACCTTGGAGGCATATTCCCTCAGCCTGTACGAAATTTCGGCTGCAGATGATCCCCCTCCGGTGACATAAGCTCCATCCTCAACCGCAACCGCAACTACGTGCAGTGAATCTGTCAGCGACCTTTCTATTTCGTCAACAACGTGATCGGTACCTCCCCTGACAAGTATGCTGACTGCCTTGGGGTTGCTGCATCCCGTCACAAATGTGAGGTAGTCATCTCCAATTTTCCTCTGCTCGACAAGTTCTGCCTTTCCAAGATCGGACTCGTTGAGTTCATCTATGGAGGAAGCTATGGATGCACCGGTTGCTTTTGCCAGCTTTTCAACGTCGCTCTTCTTCACCCTTCTTACGGCGTAAATGCCCTCCTTTGAGAGGTAATGCTGCGCAAGGTCGTCAATGCCCTTCTGGGTAATCAGGACGTTTGCCCCTGTTGCCTTTACCTTCTGAACCATTTCCTTCAGGAGATCTTCTTCCTGGGACAGGAATTTCTGTATCATCGATGGGTCGTCGATCCTGATGTTTGTGTCGAATTCAGGCTTCTTTATCTCGAGAGCTGCGTTCATAAGTGCAATTTTGGCATTCTTGACAAAGTCCGGCATTCCCGGGTGGACCTTCTCCTTGTCAACGATGATTCCATCGATCAGTTCGGTAGCATCGATGTCCTCGCCCTGCTTCTTTACCATCTGGATGTTGTCAAAATCAACCGTTGTCTTTCCGTTCTGGGTTTCCGCAACCTTGTGAACAGCCTCGTAGGATATTTCGTCAAGAATTTCTTTGCTGCCTGAAGCGCTCTTGCTGCTCAGGGATGTTCCAGCCATCTTCATGAGAAGCTTCTTGTCATCTGGTTTTACTGGCTTTGAGGCCGCCTGCAGGATCTTCTGAGCCTCTGCAGCTGCCATTCTGTAACCCTCTGCAATAACAGTTGGATGGACGTTCTGGCTGATCAGTGTCTCCGCTTCCTCAAGCAGTGCTCCTGCAATGACTACAGCCGTAGTTGTACCGTCTCCCACATAACTGTCCTGTGTCTTTGAAACTTCCACCATCATCTTCGCTGCCGGATGCTCAACATCCATCTCCTTGAGAATAGTCACGCCATCATTGGTGATGACAATGTCTCCAAGGGAATCAACAAGCATCTTGTCCATTCCCCTTGGGCCAAGGGTCGTTCTTACTGAGTGAGCAATGCTCTTCGCAGCTTCAATGTTATTTTGCATGGCATCCTTTCCGGATTCCCTCTTTGTACCTTCTCTTAATATAAATATTGGTTGTCCGCCTATCATTATGATCCCAGATAAGTAAAAATAAACTTCTATATAAGTATTTCTAATTCGGGTTTTGTTTACGTCATTACCGGTATATAGCAAACGGCTTTGCACTCAAAAAGCACTTTTCGAGTGAATTTAGGTACATGATTGACTTTAAGTGTAAAGCCATAGCAAACAGAAAGGTTTTCGATCAGGATTAGCTGAATAGAACCTCTTCACTATCCCCTCTCTTATGACTTCTTAACTGACCGATGCAAAAATCAGGTATACAAGTGCATTATACCTAAGTGAATGTATTAGGAAATTTCCCATCGTTCGACAAAGCCCATTCGGAAACAACTTACTGCTTTTTCCTGGAAACCGATTCAAGGAATTCAATCAGCAGATGCGGGTCGTGAATTATCTTATCAGGATGGTAGTATGAAAGGGTCTCCATGTCACCAGATCCCCAAACGGCGCCTACGGTAATTAGCCCAGCCTCTCTTCCTGCCGTTATGTCATAAGGCTGATCTCCGACAAACACGCACTGATTACTGCTCAGCCCAAGCCTCCCTATAGCCAGGAGGACAGGTTCCGGATCTGGCTTCTGGTAAACTGTATCTTCCTGCGCCACTATGAACTCGAAATACTGTTTCATTCCGGTGAGGATGAGCATTTTCTCT
>JAJYRT010000128.1:2002-5248 GCA_021793945.1 Thermoplasmata archaeon | reverse complement strand
GTTGTAAGGGAGGCGTCCAGGCTTGTGGTGTCGGAATCAAATCCGTCGACTGATTTCTACGGCACGGTAGAATTCAAGAAGCAGGTGCTTGCAAAGATTGCAGAAGATGCCATATACATGGCTACCGACAGAGCGGAGGAGAATTAGATGGAAAACATAAAGATAAGATCAAAGGTGAACGGAAAAGACATAGAATCTGAGGTTGAGCCCAGAAAGCTGCTTGTTCATTATATTAGGGAGGACCTTGGACTAACCGGAACCCATGTGGGATGCGACACCTCTAACTGTGGTGCCTGCACTGTCCTGGTTGACGGTAAAGCAGTGAAATCCTGTACCATGCTCGCAGTTCAGGCCGATGGCAGGGAGATCACTACCGTGGAGGGATTGTCCAGACAGGGCAAACTTCACCCGATCCAGGAGGCATTTCTTGAAAAGCATGGGCTGCAGTGCGGCTACTGCACATCCGGGATGATTATGACATCATTCTGGCTGCTCAGGAAAAACCGGAACCCGACAGAAGAGGAGATAAGGAAGAACCTTTCCGGGAACCTTTGCAGATGCACGGGCTACCAGAGCATCGTAGATTCCATAACCTATGCATCAAAACTGATGAGGGCCGATGAAACTGAGAAAGAAGAGATAATGGTGGAGCAATAATGTCGTCATATTTTACGAGGGCAAAGGACGACCTTGCTTACAATGAAAGGGCATTTGTTGAGGGCAGGGGGCATTTTGTGGACGACATAATAAAGCCGGGGGCCCTGCACATGTCAATAGTCAGGAGCCCATACGCCAGAGCGAAGATACTGAGCATCAAGGGAGGAATGAGCTCAAAGGACCTTGGAGCAAGAATGGCGTCGGTGGGCGAGGGAGCTATGGAGGGTAAGAATAGCGTTATACAGCCGGTGTTCGCCACCGGTTACGTCAACTATGTCGGTGAGGCGGTCGCGGCTGTGTTTGCAGACGACCGGTATAAATCAGAGGATATGTTGGATTCCGTTGAGGTAGAATACGAACCCATGAAGCCCGTAGTCAGCATTGAGGATGCTCTCTCTTCACCTCCAATACACCAGGGCCTGAAAAGTAACATCATTTCTGAAGGATGGAGGGGCAATGAATTTCCGGATCCCGCATCGCCTATTGTACTGGAGGATGTGTTCATGAACCGCAGGATAGCCACGAATCCGATTGAGCCCAGGGGGATAGTGGCTGACTACGACGGGAAAACCCTCAGCGTATGGATATCCACACAATCAGTGCACAGTATCAAGGAAGGACTCTGTGAAGCGCTGGGACTTGGTCCTGATGCCGTGAGGGTGATGCAGGCAGATACAGGCGGTGCCTTCGGATCGAAGGGAGGACTTTATCCGGAATACGTCATAGCTTCCTATGCTGCCATGAAGTATCGCAGGCCGGTAAAGTGGATAGAGACAAGAATGGAACATCTCTCCTCGACAAGCCATGGAAGAGGCGCAAAGGGAATAGTAAAGATATTTGCCGAAAGGTCCGGCAAGATCACGGGATTGAAGGGGGAAGTGATTGTTGATGCCGGAGCGTACGGAGCAGGTATGGGTGAGTTTGCCTCCCGTTTCATTGCAACAATGATGACCGGCCCTTACATGATAGCAAATGCGCACGTGAAGTCCACATCCGTACTTACAAACAAGGTGACTCTTGGCCCGTACAGGGGTGCTGGCAGGCCAGAGGCGTCATTTTTCATAGAGAGGATGGTCGACAAGCTAGCGGATGAACTCAAGGTCGACCCGGTTGATCTGCGTATCCTCAATTCTGGAGAAAGCAAGTTCAAATCTCCACTTGGCATGGAAATAGATGCAGCCAGGCCATTTCTGGATCAGGCTGTTAAGGAGCTCGACTACAGGCGGAAGGCAAAATCCACAAACAATATAGGCTTCTCATTTTTTGTGCTGGTTCCGGCTTTCGCGCCCGGAGAAACAGCCAGGGTCAAGGTGGATGATGGTAAGGTCAGCGTTTGGCTTGGAGGCAACAGCCATGGCCAAGCGCATGAAGTGTTTGTGCGGAAACTCGTGAACGAGGAGCTTGGAGTTCCAGAGAATCTTGTAACCCTGTACAGGGGAGATACAGGAATGATAAAGGACGGAGTCGGGTCATGGGGAAGCAGGTCAGCCATGGTTGGCGGAGCAGCAGTAGTCTCCGCATGCCGGAAAATGAAGGAAGAGGTAACCATGAAATTCGGCAAATACTCCGTGCAGTCCCTGTTGTCCGGTGCATTTGATGTATATGTTAACGAGGAGCAGAAGGGATCGCTGAACTCATTCGGCGCAAACCTTGCAACAGTAGACCTGGGGAAGCTTGGCAGCGTGAAGGTCCGGGAATGTGCAGCCTACTATGATGTTGGCCGGGTGCTGAACATGGATATGGTCGTTGGCCAGATACAGGGTGGAATGGCACAGGGTATAGGACAAACACTTCACGAGGAGATGGCATTCAATGAAGATGGCCAGCTGCTGACTGCGAGTATATCTGATGCAGGCGTTCCGCTCGCCGAGGATATCCCAAACTTTGAGGTCAAGGTGGCGCAGAATCCATCCCGGCTCCCACATGGCGCAAAGGGGCTTGGGGAGTCACCGACCATAGGCGTACCGACCGCCCTTGCCAGGGCCATAGAGAAAGCCAGCGGAAAGAGGATAAGGGAAACCCCAATAAGGCCAGAACATATCCTCTGATACCTTTTTCATTTTTTAATCCTCGAATTCAGTTTTACAAGGTCCTCAACCGTGTCGATATCGACCAGCTTTTCCGGGCTAACCTCTATCTTTATGACATGCGTTATATTTGCCAATGCCACGGATTTCGCGCCAATGTCTCCTGTCAGCTGCAGCAAATCTTCAAAGTATCTTTTCGGGAATATCATGGGGTTCCTTACGTCCCCATCCACGGAGCTGGCGACGATGAAGGAGGGATTTTGCCTGAAAATCGATATAATATTATCAAGTGTGCCTGTGTCAACCATGGGCTGATCTGCAACCATGAACATTATTGCATCCGCGGATTCCTTAAAGTATTCCACGGCAGCTGCAATGGACGAGCTGATACCCTTTCCTCTCATTGCATTTGTTATCAGCGTAACTGAAGCTGGAATATAGGCTCTCATAGTAGTGTTATCAGGAATAACAGCCGCTACCCTGTCAGCCGATGATCCAAGAGCGGACTCGACAGCGTGACGGATGATCGTTTTTCCCCCAAGATCCATTATAAGCTTGTTGC
>JAJYRT010000128.1:0-1902 GCA_021793945.1 Thermoplasmata archaeon | reverse complement strand
TTAACATTGCCATTCCCAGGATTATATTTTCTCTTGGAAACAGATAAAAAACAATTTATAGCAAAAAACTATGGTAAATGGCATTGAAAAACTGGGAATATCCCGATATTATATCCGGGCTTGTGAAGAAAGGGCAGCCATTTGTAGTCGCTACTGTGGTAAGGGTATCCGGATCATCCATTGGCAAACCGGGTTTCAGGACCGTGATCTCATCCGACGGAAAAATTCTATACGGAACACTGGGTGGAGCGTGTCCTGATTCTGCAATAATAGAGAAAGCCAAGCAGGTACTCGAGAGCGGGGAAGCCAGGACAATAAAGGTTTTCCTTGAGAGCACAAAGGAAGCACTCGAGGGCCTTGCCATAAACAGGGACGATGAGATACACGTCGAAACTTTCTGTGGCGGGGTCATGGACATATTCATGGAACCATTCATGCCATCGGATAGGCTTGTCATAATCGGTCAGGGTGGAAAGGACGACATAGAGAACGCACTGGTGAAACTCGGAAAGATGGTGGATATGGAGGTTGTGGTGATTGATCCCAACCCCGTGCTGGACACCAAGCCGGATGTTCTCGTGAATTCCATGAACAATCCCGTCGGTGAGTTCAAGTTTTCCGGTGATGATTATATCGTGATCCTCACTAAGGGGGCAAGCGATATAGACGCTCTCGAGGCGGCATCGAAGTCAGGTGCAAGATATGTCGGGATGCTGGCCAGCAGGAAACGAATCAAGGCAGACTTTGAAATAATCGAAGCAAAAGGGGTCTCGAGGCAGTTCATGGATTCAATCCATGCACCAATCGGTGTGGATATAGGTTCAGTCACGCCGGAGGAGATCGCTCTGAGCATAATTGCGCAGATAATTTCAGTCAGACGTACCCATCAACCAGCCAGTTGAATATATAGATGCAAAAGCTGCCCGGTTGAATGGTATAAATTACAGTTTAAGATTTTAGTAAAATGAGAGATTATCACTGGGAGTCTTTGCCCTTCAACCCCTTCTTTATCAGTTTCATTTCTTTCTTCTTCTGCTTCATCTCTTCATTGTAGATCTTTCTCTGAAGCTTCTCCCTTTCCTTCAGGACTCTACCCTCAAAGTATTCCTTTCCACCAGCAACAGACCAGAACACTCCTTCTATATTCTGTCCAGTCTTCTTTCCCATCTCTTCCATAACGTCAAGTACGTTTTTGTTTATCTTGACCTGTATTTCAACGTCTTCAGTCATACTAATCTCCAGTTAAACATTAATTATCAGCTTATAATATTTTGCTGGCTATTTTTAGACAGACTTAACACTCTTCCCTATGTGCTGAAATTTGTGTTGATCCTTTCACTGGAGCAGCGATGAAAGGTTTAACAACCTCCTGAAAATCGGCCAGGGTGAGAACAGAAGACATTGAAAGGTCACAGGAATACTTCACGTCAACGGTTGCCCTGGTTACTGCTAAGAGCGGAGAGGTAACAAATGTAATGTCAGCCGAGTGGTCGCTTAGGGTGTCTCTTGACCCCTTCCTTATGGCAGTATTTGTCGGATACGAGAGAGGTACATACGACCTTATCAGGGAGTCTGGAGAGTACGGTCTGAGCTACTGCTCTGATCAACAGGGAAATCTTGCGCATGTGGCGGGAAATAATTCAATCAGGGATGGGAACAAGTTTGAACTTGCTGATTTCAGGACTTTCAAACCGAAACACATCAATGCTCCGTTGATTGACGGGGCGATATCCAATTTCGAATGCAGGGTGATTGATGAATTCAAGGTTGGAGATCATGCAGCGTTCATTGGAGAGGTACTCACTGCCTACTATGACGATTCAAAGAATCCCCTTGTATTCCATGGCGGCAAGTTTTTCCAGTTGGGAAGGCAGATATCAAAATCATGAAAAATTCTTCTGG
>JAJYRT010000007.1:5092-28314 GCA_021793945.1 Thermoplasmata archaeon | reverse complement strand
ATGAAATTGGCAACCGAACTCTCAGGAAGAGCAATGACCGCAATTTCCTATGTAAAGGACCTCATGGGATATGAAAGGAATGATGCTGGTTATGAGGCAGAGAAGGAGATGTTTGGGAGAATTTTCAGCACAGATGACTGCAAGGAAGGTGTACGGTCTTTTCTGGAAAAGAGAAAGCCGTCATACAGTTGGAAATAAGTTTCAGGCATTCCTGAGTTCTTTCACCAGGTGAATGTTTGCGTCAAATTCCTCCTCGGTGAAGATTTTTCTGGCCAGGTATACCGACCTGTATTTCTCCGCACTGTCCGGAAAGATTGTAACTATCCTCCCCTCACGCATCCTCTTCGCCACAATGCGGACACCAGCCATGTTAGCACCAGACGAGAGACCAACAAACAGCCTGTTCTCCCATAGCAGATTCCTTACCTCTGCTATTGCCATTTCATCAGTAACGCTTATCCATTCATCGACCAGGTTCCTGTTTTTCTCAATCAAATTCGGGACAGATGAGACAGAAAGGTTCTTCAGCCCCTGGATGTGGTGATCGGGAGCTGGCTCAACCGCTATGATTTTTGTCTCCGGGGAAACAGTCTTGAAGTATTTAGCAAGACCCGTAAGCGTACCTCCAGTACCTATACCCACGACGACATGCGAGGGCGTCTCCCCTTTGAGGTCCCGGGTTATCTCCGGACCGGTGGTGTAGTAATGGCTCAGTGTATTGTTCGGGTTTGAGTATTGATCCAGATTAACGTATTTCTGAGGATTGCTTCTTACAATAGACTTGGCTCGTGAGATCGCAGGGTCTATGGATATCCTTGCACCAGGAGCCCTGTCCCCCTCCATCTCTATGAGTGTCTGTCCGGATTGGCGAACCGCTTCCTTGGTTTCCTCGCTGCTGCCAGCTGGAATTATCATTTCCGCCTTTATATCGAGCAGAGATGCGATATTAGCTATTGCGATTCCGGTATTTCCCGAGCTTGCCTCTACGATAACATTATCCTTGGACAGATGACCCTCGTAAATCATCCCCTTGATCATGAAGAAGGACGCCCGATCCTTAACGGACCTGAACCTGTTAAAGTATTCCAGTTTGGCGTGTATTTCGACTCTCCCATCCAGATCAAGGCGGGCAAGCGGAGTGTTCCCTATTCCAAGTGAATAAGCTTCATCCCTTATCCTGAGATATGTATCATCATCAAGTTTCAAGAGTATCGGACATGTATTTATTCCCCGCTAAAAGCATTATCTGCCAGAGTGCAATTCAATTAAATAGATAAATATATATATTTATAGAGCGTAAAGTGTCTGACAGGAGCAGTCATGATAATAGAATCCATCGAGATGGACAATTTCAAGTCTTTCGGGCATAAGAGGAAAGTTGAGTTCAGGAAGGGACTTACTGTTATCAGTGGTCCTAATGGAAGCGGAAAGAGCAACATAGGAGATGCCCTATTATTTGTGCTTGGAGTAAGGTCTGCGAAATCCGTTCGTGCTGACAGGTTGTCTGACCTTATTCATCGATCTTCTGAAGATGGACCCGGGCGAAAGTACTGCAGGGTCCAGATAAATATAGATTCCGGAGAAAGTGGTGACGGGCAGGAAAACCGCAAGATCAGCATAATGAGGGAACTGACAGCTGACGGTGATGATTACAAAAGCAGCTACTATATTAACGGTTCAAGGGTAAAGCATTCTGATGTTGAGCAACTGCTTGACTCCCTCAAGATATATCTGGATGGTTACAGCTTTGTTCTGCAGGGAGACATAAACAACCTGGTGAAGATGACTGGAGTTGAGAGAAGGAAGCTCCTTGAGGCAATATCCGGAGTTGAAAGTTATGATAATCAGATTCAAAAAGCCCAAGCCGACATACTAGGCATAAACGATCACATGCTCAAGCTGGACGTAAGGACACAGGATGAGCAACGCCATGTCGAGGAACTGCGGCATGACAAGGAGACAGCTGAGAGATACCTGAGCATATCCAACCAGATGCTGAATCTCAGGTCTACCCTTATGGACAGGGAGATTTCAAGATACAACATGGAAATCAGTTCCCTGAATACGCAGATGGAAGAGCTGGGTAACCAGGTTGCAAAACTCGAGGTTGAAAATTCAGGCATATCCGGCAGGGTCACAGAATTACTTGAAAAAAGGCTGAAGATAGAGGGGCAGAGGGCTGCAATAAGCGGACAGGAATTGAACCATGTTCGGAAAGCTATCGAGCAACTGAGGCTGGACATAGCTACAAAAAAGATGCAGATACAGAATATAGGCGTCAAGGTGGAGGAAAAGCAGCTGCGCATCCAGAGAAACGCGTCCGACGTGTTCGGTCTTGAGGAACAGAAGAAGAACTTCGAGATCAAGCTTAAGACGAACAATGATGACATGGATCAAATTACCGCGGAAATAAAGGAACTTGACAGGAAACTGGCATTAATCAAGGGAAGGAATGAAGCATCCAGTGGAAAAATTAAAGAATTAAAGGAGAGGTATTCGGCGCTTGATGAAATAGTTGAGAGGATGAGCGCAGAGGTTGGCGATCTCGAGGTCGATTTGGGCGAGATAAACAACAGAAAAATTGCCAAAACCATTGAGCTCTCCTCCCTGGAAGAGAAAAAGAATTCAATGGAGTTCCAGATCAAGGACTCTTTATGGAGAAGCAAGGAGTCTGAATCCATCGCTGCTGAAGAAAAACGCAAGCTCAAGGAACTAACCGACGGGTATTACTCCCTTAAAAACGAAGTCCATGATCTCACCTCTGAGAGGGACGGTTTGCAGAAGAAACTCATTGAACTGAACAGGGAATATTCGAAGATCAATGCAATGACGCAGAGCCAGAGATTTACCCAGAGCAAGGCAATAAACCTAATCATGGGTGCCAGGAACCAGAATCTTATTCCCGGGATTCATGGCACCCTTAAGGATCTCATCAGTTTTGACGAGGAATTCAGGACAGCAATCGAAGCTACAGCTGGCAACAGGCTGAACTCAGTGGTGGTTGAAAGTGACGAAACCTCGCAGAAATGCATAGAACTCCTTAAGAAGGAGAAGGCTGGAAGAATCACGTTCCTTCCGGTAAATAAGATGACCCTGGGGAGACCACGAGGCAAGGCAATAATAGTGCACAACTCCCAGGACTCACTCGGGTATGTCATGGAAAGAATCAGTTATGACCCGCGTTACGAAGGATGTGTATGGCATGGTTTCCAGGATACCGTGATTGTGGAAAATGTGGAGATTGCAAGAAAATATATGGTCGGGGTTAAGATCGTTACACTGGATGGGGACATATTCGATCCAAGCGGTGCAATCACGGGAGGTTTCATTGAGAAAAAGCACGAGAACGTGGCATCCGAGAAGAAAGCTGCAGATATATTCGCAGAAATTTCAGTAACAAACTCAAGAATAGATGAACTTTCATCGATAATAAAGGCAAAAAATTCTGAACTTGACATCCTTACTGAGAAACTGAGCACAAAGTCAAGGGAAGAGGGGCAGAAAAGGGCAAGATCAGACAGCATTGATGGGGACATCACAAAAACAAGGGCGGAACTTGAGCAGATAAAGGGCAGGATAACAATTTGCACGCAGGAACTCGGTTCGGTCACTGAAGAGTACGAGAAAAAGAATGCCGAGATTCAGCAAGTCAAAACAGAAATGCGGTTAAAGCAGCGTGAAAAGACGGCTATAATGGAGGATATGAAGACACAGAACCCGGAGGAAGCAGAGTTGCAGGAATCAATTGAAAAGAAGCTTTCCCAGCTTCGTGAACAACAGTCGCAGATATCGTCTGAAATTTCAGCAACTTCTGTGGAAATCAGGCACACGGCAGACAGATACAACGCCCTTCTGAAAGAGTCGGAGGATCTGGAAACCGAGATAAAGGTCCTGGAGGAAGAAAAAAATTCCATAAACGCCGATCAGAGAGCACTTGAATCCGATCTTTCCAAGACTCAGTTGATTGAGGCTGAACTCGACAAAAACACAAGGGAATACACAGAGGCCATATCAAAACTTGATTCCGAGATTTCCAGGCTGAACCTGTCAATCGAATCAAACCGGTCAATGTGTGTCACCAAGAAGGATGTGATGATAACACTGAATTCTAAGATTGCGAACATCAGAGAAAAGGTTCAGCTGCTTTCTGAAGAATTGGCAAATTCTGGCGGGAAACCCATTGAAAGCAACAGTTCTGACCAGGAAATAAGAAAGTCCATTCTTGTGCTGCAGGGCGAGGGTGAGACGCTGGGACCCATAAATTACAAAGCCATCGAAGAATTCTCCTTAGCTTCATCTGTTCTTGATACTCTACGGAAGGAATTGCAGAGGTTCACTGATGAACGTAAGGAGCTGGAAGGCTTAATGGAAAAGCTCAACAAACAGAAAGAGACGATTTTCGTGAAGACTTTCAGCAGCATAAATGAGGGGATGAACTTAATTTACGGAAAACTTTCCGGGGGTGGAGAAGCCCAACTCTTACTCAGTGATCCGGAAAAACCGCTTGAATCGGAAGTTCATATAAAAGCGCGGCCAAAGGGGAAAACCTTTGCCAAGCTGCAGTCCCTGAGCGGAGGGGAGAAGAGCCTTACCGCGCTTGCATTTATAATGTCTGTTCAGCGCATAACCCCATCACCTGTGTACTACCTGGATGAGGTTGACATGTTTCTTGACGGTTCCAACGTTGAAAGAATGGGACAGATGTTCAGGGCAAATTCGGAGACCTCGCAGATACTGATGGTGTCTTTGAAGAAGGCAATGCTGAAGTATGCAAATAACATAATCGGTGTAACCAGCTTCGACCAGGAAAACACTGAGGTGTATGGCAAAACTATATCACCCGATACGGAGGAGTTCTGATGGAATTCCAGGAGATAATGAACAGCCTCATAGTGCAGGGAGAGCTAATGGAGATCAACACCGCAGAATATGAAAAAGTCCTGCGCAATTTCGAAAACACAAAGGCGACCTCTGATCCTGTCTCAAAGGCAAGTTCAATGGTTTTCAAGATGTGCCAGGACGGGACCCTTGATCCATGGAACGTCGATCTGCTTGCCTTTGCAAAATACTTCAGGATGATCATAACGGAAGAATTCACCGACCTGGGATTTGCAGGATACATAATCGCAGAGGCATGGAGGATTCTATACCTTAAGACACTGTCCACCGTGGAACCCGATCAGGGAGAAGACTCAGAGGAACCTTTTGATCTTGAGGCCGAACTCACCGTGCCAGCTTCAGCGGAGAGTGAACTGGAACTCAAGGTTCCAGTATTAGGCCATACCAGGAGGCCGATCAGGATGATCGAGCTCCTTGACGCTATGCGATCAGCTTACATACACGGACCCAAAGCGAAGTCCAACAGGAGGAGTGATCCTCCGGAACTCAACTCACTTGACGACATAGTCAGCAACCTCAATCTGGACGAGCCGGAAAGGGAAATTGCCAGGACTTTCCAGATTATAGCAGGAGCTTACCATGACACATTTTATATGGAGGATTACTGGGGAAGCACGGCAGAGGAGAGATCTTCCTTCTTCGTGTATTCACTCTTCCTGATGAGGGAGAGGAGGATACAGCTTCACCAGGAAAGACCTTACGCCGAGATTATTATAAATCGGATTGATATGGGGTTATGAGTTTCACGGACCCGGAACACAGCTCTTCGCAACCAAGATTTGTGAGCGCTTCCGAGATATCGCAGTTTGAATTCTGCAATGTTGCATGGTACTATCAGAAAGAAAAATATCCAAGAAGCAGGATTTCTTCAAAGCGCATGGCCACGGGAAGGTATAGGCACCGGAAACTGGAGAAATCGTACGTTTCCCTTACTCTCATGGTCAGGATAATGGTTGTTGCACTTGTTGTCGTCGTTTCCGCTATATTGTTTCTAACGGTTTGAAATGGAAGCCATCCTTATCCTTTTTTCCGTGGTTATTGTTATTCTTGTTCTAATAGTGGCTGCAAGCAGGAAGAGAAAATCCTACAGCGTACCCAGGGGGAAGAAGATATACGGCGATATGCTGACGAAGGGCAAAGTTCTAAAGTCCGAAAGGTACTTCATCACTGGAAAACCAGACCTGATAACCAGAAAGGGCAGACTCATAGTGCCTTATGAATACAAGTCAGGCAATGCAAGCGAGCCAAGAACTGGACATCTTCTGCAGATGGGGGCGTACTTCATCATTCTAGGAGATATGTATCCAGAAAGTGTCATAAAATACGGCATACTGAAATACGGGAACTCAACATTCAGAGTAGAAAATACAAACAGCCTCAGGAACAGGGTCCTTTCAATTGCGGACGAAATTCGTGCAAATTCAGGAATACCATACAGGAATCATGACAGTAGGGGGAGGTGCTTTCGGTGTCCATATAAGGATGCATGTTCGCAAAATTTAATTCATTATCGCGCTTCAGAAGATGCCTGACATGGATAACATCGACTTGATTACTAGAAACATGGAAGAAATCGTTACCAGAGAAGAACTGAACTCACTGGATATATCGCATTCGCGGTCGTACATAGGATTTGAGCCTTCGGGAGTGCCGCACATAGGTACCGCTGTTCTCTGGCCCATGAAACTGATTGAAGCTGCGTCCACTGGAATGAGTGTAACTGTACTGCTTGCTGACTGGCATGCATTGATAAATGACAAGCTCGGGGGAGATATGGAGATGATCCGCCGAAGCGGACTGATGCTTGAACAGAGCATGAAGGCAATGGGCCTCGTTGACAATGTTAAATTTGTATGGGCAGCTGACCTGGTGGATGACAGCGATTACTGGATGCAATTCATTCATGTGGCAAAACACTCCAACCTTGCTAGGCTGAAACGAGCCCTTCCAATCATGGGCCGCACCGAGGATGATGCAGATCAGGACTTCAGCAAATACCTCTATCCGCTCATGCAGGTCAACGATATCTTTTACAATGATTTTGACGTTGCATTTGGAGGCATGGACCAGCGCCATGCGCACATGCTAGCAAGGGACATTGCCGAGAAAATGCACAGGAAAAAGGTTGTTTCCATTCACGGACCTTTGCTGGGAAGCCTGGCGGGTAATGGAAGAATGGGTCCGTTCGCAAAAATGTCCAAGAGCTCGCCAGATTCAGCGATATTCGTATCCGATACGCTTGAAGCAATAGTTTCAAAGCTTAAGCATGCATACTGCCCGGCTGGAGAGATAAATGGAAACCCCGTCACGGATATACTTCGCCACATTATTTTCCCCTATTACAGAGGGGATGTTATCATAGAGAGGGCGGAGAAGTTTGGAGGGGATCTATCTCTTGGGAGCTTCGAAGAATTCAGCGCACTCTATACCCAGGGAAAAATCCATCCGATGGACCTTAAATCAGCAGTTGCACGTTACGTTGACATTATGATCAGCCCCGCAAGGGCTGTATACAACGCCGACGCCATCAGGGAAATGTTTGACGCTGTCAACGGCAAAAAATGAAGTCAGACCATCTTCTCTATTGAAACATTGCTGTCCTCAGAATAAAATCCCACAATATCGCCAGGTGAAATCTTCAGAATTTCCGCCACGCGTTTAGGAAGCGTAACCCTGAACGATGCGCCCCTTTTGGAAACATGCGTAACCTCAATGAGTACCCTATTTCCCATATGGATATGTACGCAATACCACTATATAAATGAATTTAACTTTGTGAACTTTTTCAATCATTAGCATTTTTTCAATAAGATGCCAAAAAATTTCCGGCATTCGCATGATCAGAAGAAGGTGTCTAGATTTGATTGCTTCTCCCTGCCGAAGAACGTTTCGAGTTTCTCAAGGTAAGGATCAATCCTCTGCTTGGAGAAGTCATGCTCCTCGCAAAGGAACTGGAAAAGCCTGTCGGGTTGCGGACGCGTGAAGATAATCCTCACTTCGCTGTTCACTGGAGGTGACCGGAAGAATTCCCTTATCTCGTCAAGGTTCTCTATCTCCTGCCCCTTCTCCTTAAGCACGGCATACACCGTACCGTATTTTCTTATGAGGTTGAGTGCAGTTTTTGCCCCGACCCGTTCGAGACCCTTGTTGAAATCTGTCCCGACGAGAATCCCAAGGTCGATGAGTTGCTCGTGGGTAATGTGGTTTATCTCAAGGACTTCGTTCAGATCGATATATTCAGGCGTCACGTTAACATAAAGATTCCTTCCCGGCACCTTTCTCCTGCCATACATCGTGAAATTCCTGAACACTCTCCTGGCACCGAAGAGGAGGCAGTCATAATCCTGTGAAACTACACCAGATACGAGCCCATTACGCGACATGACAGAAGCCTGTGCCTCTCCCTCGGAAGGAGCGTCAACATATGGCAGGCCCATATAGCTGAGGATCTTTCTGGCATCGTCCGCCACCTCCCTGGTAACATAGTTTATCCTTGACGACAGGGACCTGGCCCTCTCCTCATCTCCAGCCTCTACAGCAGCCTGAAGTTCAAGGACGTTTTTTTCCTTTATCAGCCTCCGCTCCTCAAGCGTCCTGTTCTTCAGGTAGGAGGGTTTGCCATCGAATACGTAAACCGGCTTTATGCCCTGTTCCATCAGCGTTATTGTTCTGTAGAAAATGCCAGAAATGTGTGAAGTTATGTGTCCCCTGGCATCCTTCAACGGACTTCCATCATATTCCCTGATGCTGCTGAGGAACTGGTAGAGGATGTTATAGGCATCTACCGAAACAACTGATCCTGACTGCTCCTTCAGGCTTGTTCCATGCTTCTGTACAATGTCTGAAATATTTACACCCATAACTAGACCTCGCAGGATATCCCGTAGCTGACTATCCTGAAGTCTGTGGATTGCCCTTCTGCTATTGAACGGTGTTTCATCACCACGAGCCTTCTCTTCCCGTTCTCGATTTTCCTGACCTCGAGTATGGATTTCATTGCATGATTGATTACATAGCCCCCAAATGGCTGAAGATCCCCACTGTCAACATCCTGGTAAACCTGGTTTATGATGAGTGCGGGAATGTTGAACTTCAGGATGATTCTGGTGAGGTGAGAAAGCTGCTTCTGGAACCCGGCGATTCTGGCAGCGGCATCCGAGGTCTTTTCCAGCCTGAAATATTCGGTAAATGAGTCGATCGCTATCAGTCCAACATTCCCGTAGCGATCCATGAGCCTCTCGCACCGCATTATGGCCATTTCCTGATCCTCGAGGCTGTTAACCCGGTATAATATCAGGTTATCTGTAAGCTTTTCCGTTCCGGCGGATATCTGTGACAACCGCTCCGATGACACTCCTTCCGTATCAATGTATATGACTCTTTTTCCCTGCTTGATGCAGGAAAGGGAGAACAACATGGCCAGGTTTGTCTTCCCTGAACCTCCTTCTCCATAAATTTCGGTGATTATTCCACTCTCCAGTCCACCCATCAGGAGGCCATCAATGCAGCTCACCCCCATGGAAAGCTTTTTTTGAGGATTGCCGATTTCAACTTTCTCCATTTATTTGATATATAGAATTAATATAAAAAGTAGATTGAAAGGCTTATCACAATTTATCCACAAGCCTGACTATGTCCATGAGATCGCCGGTCAGTATCTCTGCGTCTGAAAATTTAGTCAGGTCTGGATGACGGGGGCTGAAGGCTATTGAGTAGCCGGCTTCCTGGAACATGGATCTGTCGTCGAACGAATCGCCGATGCATACAGTGTTCTCCTTATCAACTGCAAATTTTTCCTGGATATCCCTGACGTTCGTGTCCTTATGCTGGAAGTCCACCTCAACCTTTCCGTCGGGAATGAGATAGCCGGAACTGTCGGTTAGAAGGTGGTTGGACTGTACGCAGTCGAACCTGGCCGAAGACTCAATCCGATCGGCCAGCCACGAAATGCCACCAGAAACTATGGCAACCTTCTTTCCCCTTGACCTGAGGAGATTGATAGTATCCGCAAGCCCCATTCTCAGCGGAATCTCGTTCAGGATTGAGATTATCTCGCTGCGAGCGACCTTTCCACGCTTGTCAATCCAGAGTTTTACGTCCCCCCTCAGGAATTCCTCGTAGCTTATCTTGCCCATCTCAAATTTCTGGCGGAGTTCTCGATTATCTACCTGGAAACGCTTATGAACATAGTTCCAGCTGCTGGAGTCCCCTGTAAGCACGCCGTCCATATCAAAAACAAAAAGCTTGAAATCAGTTGAAGACATCTTTTCACCGTTCAATATGTCCTCGAAAAGCTTGCGATTTTTCCAGGCTTTCCACAGACGATGCACTTTGCATCTCCGGGATTGCTGATATTAATTCCAAGAACAACCTTTTCGGTCTCCTTCTCTATTGTGTCGGAGCATTCCCTGTCTCCACACCATCCAGAGAGGCTTATTCCTTCGTACGATTTCATATCCTCTACAGACTTGTCCCTACGGGACAACTCCATAAACTGTTTAGCTGCGCGTGCTGTAATCTCATCCTTTACCTCCTGGAGTAGCCGCGAAATTCCGGGAACAAGGTCCTTGAATTCTATCTTCTGCCTACCCTTGGCCGTACGCTTTGCGACTGTAACTGATTTTTCGCCGACCTCCCTGCCGCCGATCTCTATCCTGAGCGGAACGCCTCGCATTTCCCAGTCGTTGAATTTATAGCCTGGCGTATATGCATCCCTGCTATCAAGCTTGACCCTGAAACCATTGTCTGTTAGTGCTGTGCAGACTGAGTTGATAAAACTTTCCTGTTCGCCGTTATCTGAAGGTATAGGAATCACTACTACCTGAAATGTCGCTACATCCGGCGGAAATACCAGACCAGTATCATCACCGTGTATGCCTATAATTGCCGCAAGGAGCCTTTCACTCAGTCCGAAGGTTGTCTGGTAGGCGTAAACTGCCTGGCCGGACTCGTCTGAATACTTGATGTCATAATTCTTTGCAAAATTATCATCGTACTGGTGAATGGTCCCAATCTGAAGGGACCTACCGCTTGGAAGTGCTGTGTCGAAGGCAAGCGAATACACAGCACCTGGAAATTTGTCCCATTCAGGCCTTCTGTCTACGTGGAAGGGAAGGCATAGTGCAGAACTTATTTTCTTCCATATTTCCATATATTCAGCCATCTGCTCTTCCGATTCTTCGTGGTTCCGGTGAGCAGTGTGAGCCTCAAAAAAGTGGATCTCCCTGATGCGAATGAAAGAGCGGGTATGTTTGGTCTCGTATCTGTACACATTGACGATCTGGTAAATTTTCATCGGCAGATCAGCATGCGTCCTTACCCAGAGAGAGAACATCGGGTATATTGCTGCCTCGCTGGTTGGGCGAAGGGCCATTTCAATATCCAGCTTCTCCTTTCCTCCCTTTGTAACCCAGTATAGCTCATTTTCAAATCCCTTAATGTGCTCAAATTCAACCATGAGCATATCCCTTGTTATTAAAACTGGAAAGCTGACTTCCTGAAAATCCTTGATGTCTACGTTTGCCCTGACCACACTATCGATGTTCTTCATTGCTTTCCATCCATAGGGCAGCCACACATTCATCCCTTTTATTGGATAACGCTTGTCGCTGAGCTGGCTGATGTCTATGATCTCATTGTACCATTCGCTGAAATCTTTCTTCCTATTCTCCATCTTCAGATACTGATGTCAGATCTTCTTATAAATATTTGATAGTGGCATATCTGAAAGAAAATATACGAGTGTCATATATGCAGATATGGCGGCAAAAAATTCAGCGATGAATGACAGGGACTTCATTGTGGATGTGGCAAGAAGGATCATTCCAGTGGAGGCAATTTCTCCTGAGTCAGGCGGCAAGGGAGAATCCATGCGTGCGGACCTGATTTCGGAGATACTTTCAGAGATGGGGTATGACAGTTTTAAAAGATACGATGTCAGGGATGACCACGGCGCTGTAAGGTCTAACATTGTGTTGAAGATCGGCAATCTCCCAAAGACATTCTGGATTATTTCACACATCGACACAGTTCCGGTGGGTGACCCAGCTCTCTGGACGCGGAAACCCTTTGAAGTGACCGTTGAGGGAGACAGGATGTATGGGAGAGGAACTTCGGACGACGGCCAGGCTGTGTTTCTTTCCCTGCTGCTATTGAGAGAGTTGAAGAAATCGGAACTTAAATACAATCTTGGGCTTGTTTTTGTCGCGGACGAAGAGGTTGGAAGCAAATACGGCATTCAATACCTGCTGGAAAAGGACATTTTCTCTAAGAACGATCTTCTCCTCGTACCGGATGCCGGCGCGAAGGATGGAATGTACATCGAGATCGCTGAAAAGAGCATTATGTGGATAAGATTCAAGATTGCCGGAAAGCAGTACCACGCCAGCATGCCCTCTGAAGCTATAAACGCGAACAGGGAGGGAATGAAATTCATCCTTGATCTTGACGAGTTTCTGCACAAGAAATACAATGCAGTCAACAAGCTGTTCTCGCCGGAAGTGTCGACATTTGAGCCCACAAAGCGTGAAAAGAATGTGGACAACATAAACACGATCCCCGGAACCGAGGTGGTTTACCTTGACTGCCGGATCCTCCCATCCTACGATATTGACCACGTTATAGACGACATAGACTCCGTTATAAAGGAATTTGAAAAGAAAAGTAAGGCAAGAATAACATACACCTTTGTCCAGAAGGAACAGGCTCCCCTTCCAACAAGTGAAACTTCTGAGATAGTCCAGAAATTGAAATCGGCCATTGCTGCAAGCAGGGGAAATGAACCGAAGACCGTCGGTATTGGCGGCGGTACCTGTGCGGCATTCTTCAGGCGAAAGGGATACCAGGCTGCGGTGTGGTCAACTACAATGGACGAGGTTGCACATCAGGCTGATGAATACTGTCTCATTAGCAACATAGAAAAAGACAGGGATACGCTGAACAGGCTGTTATATCAATGACACATACGCGGCTGAAACCATTTCTGGTTTCACTCCTCATCGGTTTTTGAGAGGTCCCTGATCCTCCGCACTCCGTCAATTTCTTCGATTATGTCCCTGACTGCATCAGGGACGTCAGCTTCCCATGAATCGTCCCTTAGCATTTTTTCCCTGATTCTTGTGCCTGACCAGTTGCTCCTGTTGATAAGCTCCAGTGAATTAACCTCATAATTCTTCTCAGTGAATAATCTCTTCACGAGAGGATTGTTGCTGTATACCCTGTTGAACTTTGGAGTGAGGGACTCAACGTGAGCAACCCATAGAGGATTGGAATTGACATCCTCGATGGGGACAAGATAGAAATCAAAAATCTTCTCCCTTTCCAGGGATGTTGAAATCATCAGGTGTCTCTCCCCTGCGGTGAAAGGGTCTTTAAGTGTGTGTGAATATTGCGCACTTCCTATCCCTATGATCAGCGACTTGTTTGTCTTCAGTATCTCTTTTATAACTTCGAGATGTCCCTTGTGAAAAGGCTGGAATCTGCCAACGATGAACGCTCGCATTTTACACATATATGTCATGTATAGATAAAAGTTTCAAGGGACTGAAAGCAAAAATATAAATCGGTTTATTCGTATATTATAACAATGAAAGCAATCGTAGCGTTTGACGATTCAGATGCAGCGAAAGAGGCACTGAAATTTTCCATGAAATTCAAGGATGTCATAGACGAGTTCATTATTGTCTATGTTAGTCCTTCCCTGATCGGCGTTACACCTACCTTTGACACATATATTCCCGCAAGTGTATACCAGAGACAGGAAGAGACTTCAGACAGCATAATAGAATCTGCGAAGAAAATAGCTGGTGATACTACTTCCAACCTGACCTTCGTGAGTGTCGACTCGAAGGGTGAGACTGTCCCCAAGGCAATCATGAGAACAGCGAAGGAGCGCGGAGCGGATCTTATTATCACGGGTACCAGAAAACTGTCCGGGTTGAGCAAAGCCATACTTGGGTCAGTAAGTTCTGAGATAGTCAAGTTGAGTACCATACCAGTGCTGATTACTCCACCCGTTGAACGTTGATATCTTTTTATAGCCATTAGAAATAGGGTTTAGCTTAATATGGGAAGTATCAGGTCTTCAAATGTCAAACGCGTTGCAAAGGAAATCGTAGAGAACAATAAGGATATCTTTACAGAGGATTTTACCAGGAACAAGCAAATACTTAAAACCGCCCTTATCAGTGTGTCAAAGAATAACCTTAATGAGATTGCAGGATATGCCACGCGAACCGTGGTAAAAAAGAGAATGAAGCTCCAGCGCGAGATTGAAGAAGGCACAGTTACTGTATAATTTACCTCAATCTATATTTCAGTGTCCCCAGAATCTTTTTTTGTCTGACTCGTCAATCAACTGAGTTATCAGTTCTTTCTGTTTTGAATTCAGGTGTTTTGGAACAACTACTTTTACCTGTACATAGAGATCACCAGATCCCTTGTTGCTCATATGCGGCATGCCAGCGTTCCTGATCCGCAGTATTTCACCTGGTTGTGTTCCCGGTGGTATCTCCAGGGTATGCTTATCGCCGTATACGTCTATATCGATTTCTGTTCCCAATGCCGCCTCTGGGAAGCTTATCTCCCGGGAAAGGTAAAGATCATCCTCCTTCCTAGTTATTCCATTTTCGGGACGCACAGAAAGCACTATGTAAAGATCGCCAACATAGCCATTCTGTGACTGCCCTTTGCCCTTGAATCTTATCCGGAGCCCGTCTCTGGCGCCGGCCGGAACGTTTACAGTCAGGTTTTCATTTACCACGAGAGTTCCTGATCCCTTGCATACCGGGCACGGTTCCTCCGGAACCTTTCCCCTCCCGTTGCAGGTTCTGCAGGTGGTGACAGAAACCATCTTGAAAAATCCCTGCCCCTGTACTACTCTCTGTTGTCCAGAACCACCACAGGTACGACAGGTGACCAGCCGTCCATTCTTTGCCCCCGTCCCGTTGCACGATTCACACGGAGCATTCCTCTTGTATTTTGCTTCTTTCCTGGCGCCATGGTAAGCTTCTTCCATGCTCACAGTCATCCGAAGGGCAAGGTCAAGTTCAGGCTCCTGTCTTCCGAAACCCCCAAACCCCTGGCTTGAGCCAAAGTTCCCGCCAAATATCCTGCTGAATATGTCCTCGAAGTCGTTGAAATGGCTGAAATTATCCCATGTGAAATTGGAAGATCCCTGGCCGAAATCCGCGCTTCCGGTCTGGTCATACATCCTCTTCTTGTTCTCATCTGAGAGGACTTCATAAGCCTCCCCTATTTCCTTGAACTTCTCCTCGGCTGCTTTCTTGTTGTCAGGATTCATATCAGGGT
Source organism: Thermoplasmata archaeon (assembly GCA_021793945.1). Next base: position 13,107 of record JAJYRT010000007.1, on the reverse strand, counting down.
GGTATTTCCTGGCCAGTGTCCTGAAAGCCTTTTTTATGTCCTCCTGGCTGGCATTCTTGTCCACACCGAGTATCTGATAATAATCCTTAGCCATCTATGCTCACTGAAAGCCTACTGCTTTTTTTCATCCTCGTCGTAGATGTTTTCCTGCTTTGGCTCTTCCTCAGATGCCTGCTCCCCCGCATTCTGCTGGGCCGCTCCTTCCTGTGACTGATTCTCCTGCGTTGCTTGCTGCTGGTAAAGTTTTGATCCAACTTCCTGTATCTTCTTCGTAAGTTTTTCAGATGTCTCCTTTATTTTTTCCAGATCTTTGTCAGAGATAGCTTTCTTTATTTCGGAGAGCAGTTCCTGGACCTCCTTTACCTCATTGCTTTCCAGTTTTTCCTTGTTATCGTTTATTGTCTTTTCCACGGTATATACAAGGGTTTCTGCAGCATTTATTTCCTCTATTTCCTCTCTCTTCTTTTTATCCTGTTCTGCAAATTCCTCTGCCTGTTTCTTCATCTTCTCGATCTCTTCCTTCGAGAGCTTGTTTGTGGCAGAAATGGAGATGCTCTGCCTTTTCCCGGAACCCTTATCGTGTGCGGCCACGTTGATTATACCATTGGCGTCTATGTCAAACGTGACCTCAATCTGAGGGATTCCTCTCGGAGCCGGCGGAATTCCTGTGAGGTTAAACATACCGAGAGATACATTGTCAGCCGCCATTGGCCTCTCACCCTGGACCACATGTATGGTTACCGCTGTCTGCATGTCAGCAGCTGTCGTGAAGACCTGCGATTTCTTTGCAGGAATTGTGGTATTGGCCGGTATAAGTGGCGTTACCACACCGCCCAGCGTCTCTATTCCAAGAGTCAGAGGAGTAACGTCAAGAAGCACGATATCCTTGATATCGCCTGACAGCACGGCTCCCTGAAGGGCAGCACCTATTGCAACACATTCCATAGGATCAACGCCGCCCTCTTCCTTTCTTCCGAAATAATCTTCTATGAATTTTCTTACATACGGTATTCGGGTAGGCCCGCCAACGAGTATGATCTTTGTGAGATCCTTCTTGGTAAGTTTTGCTGATGAGATTGCGTTTTCCAGCGGCTTTTCAGCTCTCTTGACAATTGGTGCAATCAGCTCCTCAAACTTCGATCGTGAAAGCGTGTACTGGAGGTGTTTAGGGCCAGTCTGGTTGGCAGTTATGTATGGAAGATTGATTTCTGTGGTCAGAGTGTTGGACAGTTCAATTTTTGCCTTCTCTGCTGCGTCTTTCAGCCTGATGTAAGCTGACTTGTCGGTGCGCAGGTCAATTCCCTCCTTCGACTTGAAGTCATCTGCAAGGAAATTGATTATGGCCTCATCCATGTCTGTTCCTCCCAGTTTGGTATCTCCGGATGTTGACACCACCTCAAAAACTCCGTCCCCGAAATCCATTATAGTAACGTCAAGCGTACCGCCACCAAGATCGAAAACCAGGATTTTTTCTGACTTTCCCTGCTTGTCAATCCCATATGCCAGCGAAGCTGCCGTAGGCTCATTTATAATTCTCTTGACATTCAGTCCGGCAATTGATCCTGCGTCCTTTGTTGCCTGCCTCTGATTATCGTCAAAGTATGCAGGTACGGTAATAACCGCTTCGCTCACCGTTTCTCCCAGAAACGCCTCTGCATCACGCTTTATCTTCTGCAGGATGAATGCCGAAATCTGTTGCGGCGTATACTCCTTGCCGTATACCTTGAACTTGAAATCCGACCCCATTTTTCTCTTTGCGGCATAAACTGTTCCTTCCGGATTGAGCAGTGCCTGTCTCTTTGCTGGTTCCCCAACAAGAAGATCCCCCTCCTTCGTGAAGGCGACATAGCTTGGAAAGGATTTGCCCCCTATTGACACACCTTCGGCACTGGGTATAATGGTGGATTTCCCAGAAATAACCACTGCTGCAGCTGAATTGCTAGTTCCCAGATCAATACCTATTATTTTTGACATTTTATTACCTCTTTGATACTATCACTTTTGCGTAGCGAAGGACATCGCCATTTAATTTATAGCCTTTTTGTACTTCCGCTACAACCTTTCCCTCTTCTCCATCGGCAGTCGTTGCGATCACCTCATGCAAGTAAGGGTTAAAAGTTTCACCCACGGCTTTTATGGGTTCAAGTCCCGATGTGGCAAGAATGCTTAGTGCCTGGTCCCTTATTGGAATTATCCCGCGATTCTCGTCCGAGGATTGGATCGCTGAATCCAGAGAATCAAGCACTTGGAGAAAGTTCTTCATCAGCGAGCTGTTTGCGCTCTTTCTTATGGAAGCTATCTCGCGATCCTTCGCCTTCATGAGATTTTCTGCATCTGCACGCTCCCTGATGAACATGTCCTTGTATTTCTTTGATTCATTTTTCGCTTTTTCTATTTCTTCCCTCATCTTCCTCAACCTGGAGTCGACAGATTTTTGCCTGATCTGCCTGCTAGATTCAATATCACTGTCCAAGGGCTGCAACAGGGATAATTCACTTGTATCCGAGACTTGCATAGGCAGGTATATTTGTTCTTCTACATAAATATAACTATTTTCCGTACTATCTGTGAAAGGGCAAAGGGGACTTCCTTCAACCGAAAATTGTTTAATATTAGTGAGTTTTTCTGATCATATGGAGCCGCCTGATTCAATCTCGTTCCTGATGCGTGTTTTTCATTCGCTTGAAACCCCTCGGGTGATTTCCATTGATCTGGAAACACTGATAGAGAAGAAGGATGATTTCCTGAATGGTGAGAGGATCATCGCTGTTTCCATGAGTTACCGGCATGACTCAATAAAGACAAAGGTTTTCGTTGCCGAAGACGACTCTAAATTGTCAGAGTTGAAGATTCTCAGGAATATGGACAAATTCCTTGGAGAATACCAGCCAAATGTCATAATAGGTTACAACCACAGCGGATATGACATCCCGCTCATTCAGTCAAAGTTGCGGAAGCTATCCTATTCCGATCAGCTTTGGAATTTTAAGTATTACACCGGAACCGCGATAGTTACTGATATGATGTATGTTATTGCAGAAGACCTGGAGGCGGTCGAAGATTACAGGATAAGGAAGCTTCGGGATGTAGTTGCTCACCCAAGATACTCGGGGCTGGAGCTTAGGAGGAAGAAAGAGAATGTGATCCTGGAAGGAATGACTGTAGGACAGGCAATAAAGCATCTTTGGCTGCGGGACAGGGAAAGGTTCATGGAATATTGCGAAGGGGACACTGAAGACGTCCTCAGAATTTTTTATCACATATTTTTTAATCTCTGAACGGGCATGTCTTATCGCGGTTTAGCACATTATTCCAAATGATCTCCCCTAGATGTTCTTTCAAGGAGGAACTCCGTACTGATGTCTCTGGTCTCAGTACCACGGGCAAACCAGATAATGGCTGCAACAAGGCCCAACCCCCAAAGTCCAAGATTGTAAGCCAATGTGTACTCCAGGCCAAATCCACCCGTCAGAAAAATTGAGAATATATACGCAACCATCGGAAATACCCGAATTAGTCCAATCATGGTGGATCGGTGTTGCGTCGCGAATAGTTCAGGTTCCAGATTTGTCCTGGACGCCCATGCAAATTCGCTGAAGAACATATTGACAAACAGCAGAGGCATAAATATGAGGAAGTTTCCGAGCGCTCCCGAAAGTAACAGGATGGACAGCATTGTCAAGAAACCTCCTCCGTAAGCGAATAGCGTGTAATTTTTCCTGCCCTTAGCGATCAGCGGAACTGCAATGAATCCTGCTATTGTCGCACCGACGAGAGCAACCAGGCTGATGGGAAGATAGTTGGCATTGCCGAATTCAAGGGGTTCGATTATGAAGGCCATAAGGCCGAAAGTGAGGTATTGCGATACACCCATGGCAACCAGAATGGCAAAACTGAATTTTCTGTTTGGCTCCCTGATGCGCATCTCCGATCCCTGTATCCCGAGATCAGTGGATATGATCTTTGCTTCTTCCATTCTCCCCTTGATGTTTAGCCACCTGAAGGACTCCGGCATTCTGAATCTTGCATAGACAAGGTACAATATCACTGCAAAGGCAGAAATAAGCAGGAAAATTCTATCCTCGAAGATGCCTATCAGCGGAGAAACCATGAGAAGAGCGGCAGTGAATGCGCTGCCAGCATTGTTAAAATTAGGAGCAAGAGTCAGGTTTCTTGACCTCTCCTTGACTGGTGTATCCTCGGCTATGAGCGAGAGCGAAGGCGCCTCCTCCCCTCCAACACCCAAGCCGGCAATAAAGAGGCCTGCTATGAACAGAAAATAATTGATCGAGATAGAGACTGCAAGTATTCCCGCAGCATAGGACATCATTGTAATGATGAATGTCTTTTTTCGCCCTATGTGGTCTGCCAGCACCCCTATCAAAACATTTCCAAGCAGCGTTCCCAATGGAGCGCAGATGAGAAGTATGAGTTCCATCTGAAAAGATATATTTGCCAGAAACGGCCATGAAAGCGATGATGGCCCAAGATCTGCCACGATTCCCCATATGAAGAAACCGAACGACGTTGAAATGAAAAGAGATTGTCCAGTCACTCTATGGTAAGCTCCAGATTTACCGGGATTTAGTCCTTCTTTTTCAAGAAATGGTTCATCATTCATATTCAGGTTCCTCCGCCGGCATTACCCGGATCAGGTTCAATGGGTCGGCTTTCTATGCCCTCTCAGCCCTCTTCGAGCTCCCCAATGTGCATTGCTTTATTTCAATTTGATATAAAATATCATTGATGCATTCCCCGTCACGTTATGAGGAAAATCTTCAAAGGCTTCTCGCCAGAATTTGACAGGGAAGGTATGTACTTTTGAAGCGTAAGCATATTAGAAAATATTTAATAGGATTGTTAAATCAACTCTCGTTCTTTTCTGGACGTGAAAAAATGGATCAAACTTTACAAACTGGAACGACTACGGTCGGTATAACCCTGAAAGACACAGTTATTATGGGTACTGAGAGAAGAGTGACAATGGATCATTTCATCATGCACAAGGATGGAAAGAAACTCCATCAGATTGACACCTATGCAGGGATGACAATCGCCGGTCTGGTTGGAGACGCCCAGGTGCTTGTAAGATACATGAAGGCTGAGCTCGAAATCTACAGACTTCAGCGGAAATTCAACATGCCCATTGAGGCTGTTGCAACACTGCTGTCCAACATTCTTAATCAGTCGAAATACTATCCATATATGGTACAGATACTCATTGGCGGCATAGATAAGTCTCCACACATATTTTCTGTCGATGCTGCTGGGGGATCTGTCGAAGATGTATATGCCAGCACTGGTTCGGGATCGCCCTTTGTATATGGTGTCCTTGAGACTGGTTACAGCAAGGACCTAAAAGTTGACGATGGCATCGATCTTGTAATAAGGGCTATATCTGCTGCAAAACAGAGGGACTCTGCTTCTGGTGGCAAAATTGATATAGCGGTAATCGATAGCAAGAATGGTTACGTCGACTTAACAGAGGAAGAAGTAGCCGAAAGAATTAAAAAACTTAAAATCCCCCAATAATTATTTATTTTATCCTACAATTCAAATTCGATTTATACTAGTTTAATGGAGAGTTAGTAGTAATGTCTTTTAGAGATTACCTGTCAGAAGCGAGACAGATATTTGACAAGCTGTACCCGAATAATCAGATTACAGAAGTTGATTACGAGGGGCCGACCATAGTTGTATATACAAAGGACGAAAACCTCTTCTCAAAAAGGGAGGACCTTGCAAAGCAGATTGCCCAGGAGATGAGGAGGAGAATCGCCATCAGACCAGACCCCTCAATAATGATGCCCGAGAAGGAGGCTGAGGATCAGATAAAAAGCATCGTTCCGGAGAAGGCTGGGCTTCAGGACGTGTACTTTGAACCCGATACTGGAGAGGTGGTTCTCGAAGCTGACGAACCATCGATAATCACGTCCAGAAATTCTGACCTTATTGTTCAGATCAAATCTGCGACTAAATGGTCGCCCCGGGTCGTCAGGGCACCGCCAATAAATTCCCGGACTGTAAAGGAGATGCGTGAATTCCTGCGTGATGTGAAGCAGGAAAGAAAAGAATTCCTTCACAAGCTTGGGGAGAAGCTGAATATTCCGCCAATGCCAGGTGAAACCTGGATCAGGATCACTGCCCTTGGCGGGCACAGGGAGGTTGGACGCAGCTCAACCCTGGTAAGCACCAACAACTCCAAGGTACTGGTTGATGTCGGAATGCTCAATTCCAATGACATAGACGAACAGCCATGGGAAGGTGCCCCGTATCTTTATCTTCCTGAAGTGCAGCCATTTTCATCCATAGACGCTGTTGTGCTGACGCACGCACACCTTGATCATTCAGGACTGCTCCCTATACTCTTCAAGTATGGATATGATGGACCAGTGTACATGACGCAACCAACCAGGGACCTGTCCGCACTACTTCAGAACGATTACATTAAGGTTGCTCATGCTGAAGGCCACAAAGCCCCATACGAATCCAAACATATAAGGGAAATGCTCAAAAGGACCGTTGTTTTGAGATACAACGAAACCACTGACATAACACGGGACATGAGGCTCACCCTTTATAATGCAGGTCATATCCTCGGGTCATCCTCTGTTCACCTGCATATTGGAGACGGACTCTACAACATAGTTCTGAGCGGCGATGTAAAATTCGAAAAATCTTGGCTCTTCAACCCCGCAAACAACAAGTTCCCCAGGGTAGAGACCTTCATGACTGAATCAACCTATGCAGGGAGGGATGATTACTTTTATACCAGAACGGACGCTTCAAACACACTGATAGATATAGTGAATCGAACCTTTGAAAGAGGGGGGTCGGTAGTAATACCGGTTTTTGCTGTCGGAAGGAGCCAGGAGGTCATGCTGGTCCTGGAACAGGCAATGCGGGATGGGGCAATAAAAAACGTACCCGTGTATGTGGATGGAATGATTATGGAGGCTACAGCAATCCACGCAGCCTATCCGGAATTCCTGAACAAGGGCTTGAGGGAGAATATAATGATAAAGGGAGAGAACCCTTTTCTTAGCCCCATATTCAAGAAAGTTGAGACCAGGGAGCAGAGGCAGAACATATGCGATTCCGTGGATAACCAGATAGTTCTTGCCACCTCTGGAATGATGAGTGGTGGACCTGTGATGGAGTACTTCAAGTCATGGTCTGAAAGCCCGAAGCATACACTTGTATTTGTCGGGTACCAGGCTGATGGGACTCTTGGTAGAAGAATTCAAAGAGGAGCAAAGGAGCTCACCCTGTCCGATGGTGGAAAGCTCACGAAGTTCCAGATAAAGATGTCAATAGAAGTTGCAGAAGGATTTTCAGGGCATTCAGACAAGAAGCAGCTGCTGGCTTACATAGCAACCATGCAACCAAAGCCCCATAGAATCCTGGTAAATCATGGGGATGGAGAGAAATGCTACGAGTTCGCTAAACTTATTCGCAACAAGTATGGAATCGAGGGCATGGCACTCAAAAATCTCGAAACGGTAAGAGTTTACTGATCAATCTACTGGTACAATATTGTACCAATAACCAGATATCTCGCGTCTTTGATAAACCCTCATGCTAAAACAGCTAACAATAGGCATAGTGATTTCCATGCTTATGCTGGGAACCGCGTCCATTGCACTTGCTGATTCGAATGGAAGTGACAATGTGACCGGGAACATTTTTACATATTCCCAGCAGCAGAATGGAAATCTGACAAATGTGGCATACGGCACCACTGTCCTCGCTTCGAACGTTAACGCAACCGGATACCCTGTCTCATCATCAAGCACGGGTACAGTATCTACCAAGACAATGACAATTTTCAACGGGATGGAGTCGAAGTCGTTTCTGCTGGCAACTGACCATAATAATAATCAGCTCTCTGTTGGAAAGAGCAACGTGACTATCTCGTTCAAACTCGCTGTCAATGCCTCGATGACCGGAAAAAGTCTTGAAAACCTTGACCTGGGAGACAACCCATATGGTGTCACTTCCAGCAACTGGGTAGT
>JAJYRT010000007.1:0-4992 GCA_021793945.1 Thermoplasmata archaeon | reverse complement strand
GCTTGCTGACCATATCATCCCCGCACAATTCCACTGCAAAGGTTTCTTTCCTTGCTCCACCTGGACTTCAGGATCTTAACAGCACGATCCAGAACCGTCTACAATACGCCATGGCACACGGAAGACTGGCAGGGCAGATATCAATAAACTTCGTTAACTCGACGATCTCCAACCTGACAATGAACCTCAATGCCTCGGTCAACTTCTCCATTTCATCAATCAATGCAGGCAAGGTCTCTTTCAACCTTGCTTCACACGATCACCAGGGAACTAACGTTGCAGTCTTCATATCCAACAGCGTACTTAAAAACATTGGAAATGGAACCGTCTATGTCTATCTCGATGGTGCCAGGGTGAGCCTGTCCTCATACAATGGAGTCGTGAACTCCACCAGTGATGTCAGCGCTTCATATGCAGTGATCCAGGAGAACTCGGGCGTGCTGGTTATTGTACATATACCGCACTTCTCCAATCACACACTGGTTATTAGTTCGACTGCCATTCAGCCGTCTGGCACCCTGACCCCCACAGACTACGGGTACATTGCCATAGGCGGTGTGGCAGCAGTAATAGCCGCAATCGGAGCAATCTCAATCCTTAGGAGAAAAAGGGAATAAATAATTTAAACCACTTTCATTTTTTTAAAGTGGAAATTCCCCGTCAGGGGATACTTTTTTCCAATCGTCAAGAAATCTTTTCAATCCCTCGTCCGTCTTCGGATGTGAAGGGAGTTTTTGGAGAACGTCAATTGGAAGAGTCACAACATCCGCGCCAAGAACAGCGGAACGCAAAACATGGACCGGGTTCCTTATGGATGCGACCAGGATCTTTGTTGAAATATCATAGTTCACGAAAATTGCCTTTATCTGCTGGATTATTGCCATTCCATCTTCGCCAATGTCATCAAGCCTTCCAACAAATGGTGAGACATATTCTGCGCCACTTTTTGCGGCGAGAAGTGCCTGAATCGGGTTGAAAATCAGTGTACAGTTAACCTTTATCTGCTTTTCACTGAGAGTCTTAATTGCCCGGAGTCCATCCAGAGTCATGGGAATTTTCACCACAGCGTTGTCTCCAAGAGCAGCAATTTTCAAGCCCTGTTTTACCATATTCTCGTAATCCGTAGCAACGACTTCGATGCTGACAGGACCTGGAGTGATCCTGAGTATCTCCTTCACTATGTCCACGAATCCCCTTTCCTTCGTTGCGCTTTTTGCAACAAGAGAAGGGTTCGTAGTAACGCCGTCCAGAAGACCGTAGCCGATTGCTTGTTTTATCTCTTCAACATTTGCAGTATCAAGGAATATTTTCATATCTCTCCACCCTGAAGCATTCTTCAGAAGCTTTCGCTATATCGTCTGCTGTCATATGAAAGTAATCGAACAGCTCCCATGCCTTTCCTGATTTCCCGAAGTTGTCCTTCATGCCTACGCGCCTCAGCGGAACTGGATGACTTTCGGATATGATCTCGGCCACCCTACTTCCAAGCCCGTTGTATATGGAGTGCTCCTCTGCTGTCACCATCCTCCCGGTCTCCCTGGCTGCCTTGATTATTATATCCCTGTCTATGGGCTTTATTGAGGATATATTTATCACTCGAGCATCTATGCCCTTTGCCTTGAGTATGTCGGCGGCCCTCAATGAAAAATTTATCATCGCGCCATAAGCAAGAATGGTTATGTCGCTTCCATCCTTCAAGGTGACTCCTTTTCCTAGCTTGAATTCATAGCCCCGATCATTGACAACCTCGAATTTCTCCCTTGAGAGCCGAACATAAAACGGAGTCTTTGTCTTCTCATACAGGTAATGTATTACACTTGCAGTTTCTATGGAATCCCCCGGCACAACAACATGCATGTTAGGGAGACCCGACATGATACCCACGTCCTCCACTATCTGGTGAGTAGCGCCATCTTCTCCAACAGTCAGCCCAGCATGGGTAACAACGAACTTGACGTCCAGGTTGTTATAGCATACTGACTGCCTCAGCTGTTCGTAAGTACGAGTGAGGAAAACAGCAAATGTCGATGCAAATACTTTTTTACCTGATAGGGCGAGGCCAGCTGCCGTCGTGACCATTGACTGCTCTGAAATTCCCATGTTGAAGAATCTGTCAGGAAATGCTTTTCCAAATACAGATGTCCTTGTGGAAGACGAGAGGTCAGCGTCAAGAACAACCAGATCATCGTGGGCCATCCCAATGTCCACAAGAGTGTTACCGTAAGCATCCCTCAGGCTTTCAGCTGTCATTGGATCAACTCCATATCAAGTTCCGAAATAGCCTTCTCATATTCTTCTCTGGAAGCGGGTGGGGAACCGTGGTATTTCGCGGTGTTCTCCATGTAGCTGACCCCCTTTCCCTTCACAGTGTTGGCTATGATGAATGTCGGACCGCCTGTAAACGATTTTGCCCTTTCGATTGCGGAAACTATCTCATTATAATTATGACCGTTAATCTCTATCACGTTCCATCCAAAGCTTTCAGCCTTCGCCCTTATGTTTCCCATGGGCATGATTTCGTCAGTGAACCCGTCCAGTTGCACCCGGTTCCTGTCCAGTATAGCTATGAGATGGCTGAGTCTGTATTTTGAGCCTGCCATCATTGATTCCCATACATTTCCCTCTTCGATCTCGCCATCCCCCAGGATAACATAGACATGATAGTCTCTGTGATCCAGCTTACCGGCGAGAGCCATGCCGACACCGATGCCGAGACCCTGTCCAAGGGATCCAGTTGATGTTTCCACACCGGGAACACCACGATGGACGTGCCCCTCCAGTTTGGAACTGAGCCTCCGAAATCCGGAAAGAAGTGAAGTCGGGAAAAAACCACGTTCCGCAAGCGTTGCGTAAAGTCCAGGAGAAGCGTGCCCCTTGCTCATGACCAGTCTGTCTCTTCCGGGATCATCTGGTTCTTCTGGGTCAATGTTCATCTCCTTGAAATACAGTACAGTCAGGATATCAGTTATGCTCAACGATCCTCCCGGATGGCCGCTGTTGGCGCCATAAACCATTTCAATGATATCGTGCCTTATCTTGTTCGCGATTTTCTTGAGATCCACATTACTATAATCCATAACTTTTGCCCCTTTTGTATAATAGTAGAATTGAAAAACTATACATCTGCATACTCGTATTCAAAGCTCGGTTAAAAAAGTTTTTTCAATGAAGCCATGACAAACAATCGCCTGAGCAATTTTTCTTGCTATGAGGCTACCTGACTATATCTATACCGCTGTCCCCATCTTTTCCACTTCCACCAAGTAACTCGTTTATAACTTCAGAAGACACCCCGGTCACTACAAGCATGACCTGCACCTTTGATTCAAGCGAAGGATCTATATTTATGCCCAGGATGATCTTTGTCGACTTATTCGAAACGGCCTTGATCATCTCTGATGCTATGCTTGCCTCCTGTATCTGCAGGTCCTTGCCGCCGGTTATGTTTATAATAACCCCTGAAGTTGTGGAAAGGTCCGCCTTTATGAAGGGAAAATCAAGTGCGTTCTGGATGGCACTCCTCACTCTCGCACCTGGATCGCCGTTTCCAATCCCTATACCGATCATCGCCATTCCAGAATTCTTCAGGATTGATTTCAGGTCATTGAAATCCAGGTTGATGAGACCGGGTTTGGTGATCAATTCCGCAATGCCTTTTATGGCACGCACAATTATTTCATCAGCGTACCTGAATGCTTTCTGTAGAGAGAGCTTGGGTACAAGCTCGAGAAGCTTGTCATTGGGAATAACTATGGTAGTGTCGGAATAATTGATAACCTTTCTGAGACCCCACCTGGCATTTTGCATTCTGCCGCTCCCCTCTGACCTGAAGGGAAGCGTCACTATGGATATTGAGACTGCTCCGAGGCTCTTGGCAATCTTTGCGATGTGAGGCGCTGAACCGGTTCCTGTCCCACCCCCCAATCCAGCGGTTATAAACACGAGGTCAGAGCCCTTCAGGCGACGGATAATCTCCCCCTCCGATTCCTTGGAGGCTTCCTCTCCTACAAGGGGGTTAGCTCCGCTCCCAAGTCCCCGAGTAAGGTTTTCCCCAAGGAGAACTTTACCATTTGCCTTGGTCCGTAGCAGGTGCTGTGCGTCAGTATTGCAGGCAATGAGTTCAACGCCTGGAATTTTCTCTCGGGCAAGTCTGGTAATTGTGTTTGAACCTGCTCCACCCGTCCCAAATATCTTGATCTTAGGACTCCTCTTTTCAATGATCTGCATTAGCTCTTCGTCCGATGTAAGCGACGTATCGGATTCATCAGTGTTGATTTCGGAGTATGTATCCTGAGAATGAACCACGGATCAAGTTAAGCTTTCTTACTCTATTAATTTTTCATTTTCATGTTGAGGAGACAAAAGTTTATCGACCCTGTGCATTTGCATAATCACGTAACATGAAGCGATTCACCGGCATAATGCGAAATACGAGAGAAGACAGGGCAGTGGCAGAAATAATTGGCACTATACTTGTTTTTGCTATTGTTGTCAGCGTTTTTACTGCTTTTGTCGCCTGGTATGTTCCCACCACCGGAACCGCAAATGAACAAGCTTACCAGAATTCGGCTTTAACGGCCTTTTCTGAACTCGCAGCCAAGCTATCCAGCGACACGGTACAGAATGGAAGCACCATAGTTCAGGATATTCCTCTGGGAATTGCGGGAGTTCCCCCATTCCAGCCTTCGACATCAACCCAGATTTCTTCCGATCCAACCTCTTCTGTTTTCAATTTCAGCCTGAGCTTCAACCTTTCCCTTAATTACACAATTACCAATAATACTCACAAAAGCATGAACAAACATGTCGACCTCACGGGAAAGGGATATCTGATGGAGTTTGGACTGACAAACTTCGTTTCGCCGGAGTCCTTCATGATCCAGGACGGCGACCTGGTCACGAGCTACGGACTGCCGGGACAGTCTGCCTCATATGGACCAATGCCGGTCTTCATCAGCAATAACACAAGTCAGCTTGCGCTGAAAACCTCGG
>JAJYRT010000127.1 GCA_021793945.1 Thermoplasmata archaeon | reverse complement strand
AATAGCGAGCGCTAACCTCGCATGTTCATATGATGGCAAAACTTTGGTTGAAACTCCTCCGAACGAGATACCGGGAATTTTCTCTTTCCACGGGAAGATAGACAAGAATTCCATTGCACCAGATGGATCCGGGCTGGGAATAGAACCGAAGGGTGAGATACCGTTGTCGACCAGCACCAAGATGCTGAAGTTTCACTGAACCCTACTCATAGAACTGCATAAGCAGTTCCCTTTTCACATATTCTATTACCTTATTCTGGTGATCGATCATCAGCTCTTTCGCCAGTGAGGGATTCCTGTCCTTTATTGCCTTGAATACCGCTTTATGCTCCAGGAGATCGTCCTTCCTTCGGTTGAAACTTGTAAACGAAGTTACCCTGACTATCTTAAGCCTTAACCTTATGTCTCCAACTATTTTCGAGAGGAGCTGGTTTCCAGATCCCGCACAGATAAGGGAATGAAACTTCCCGCTGAGATCTGCAAAAATGATCGGGTCCGGGTCACCCAATTTTGATAGTTCCTCTATTCTTGTTATGGTCTGGCCAAGATCATCAATCAACGTCGGAGATGGGCTCACTGCCGCCAGGCCGGCGGCCTCACCCTCCAGGATTCTCCTGACTTCATAGAGATCTATGATCTCCTTCCTGGAAGGGCTGAAAATATGATAATAGCGACCGTTCCTTATAATCAGGCCTTCTCCCTCAAGTTCAAGTAGTGCTTCCCGTATTGGAGTCTTGCTGATGTTAAGCGACGCAGAGATATCGTCTATGTTCAGGAATGTGCCTGGCCTGAATTTGCCCTGTAAAATGCCATCAAAAATGTGTTTATACGCGACCCCGTTGAGCTTCTCCTTCGCTTCCATCTCAAACTGTCAATAAATGATGGTTTAGAAATATTTGTATCGACAAAATTATTAAGCTGAGATATAAAGCTTTGTTAATGCGAATTCATGATGCTTCAGAATCTCATTTGCCGTAAGGGTCCCGGAAGCGGTTTTCAGCATTACATTGTAGAGCCTGTTTCCCGCTTCCTTCAGGTCAAATTCAAACCTCAGAAGTCCGGAGATATCCAGATCTATGTGCTCACTCATGGTCCTCGCAGTGTTAGGGTTAGCCGTGGTCTTTACTACCGGTTCTATGGGATTGCCTATAATGTTGCCCTGACCGGTTGTGAAAAGGTGGACCACCGCTCCTGCAGCCGAAAACAAAGTTACTGCTTCTGCAGCAGCAGACGATGTATTCATGTAATTCAATCCCTTGACCTTCGGCTCTTCCGCATAGTCCAAGACTCCAAGGATGGGTTTAGTTCCTGCTTTCTGTATGTTTCCGAACGCCTTTTCCTCGATGGTCGACAAGCCTCCCTTAATGTTCCCCTTGGTTGGCTGCGATCCAAGTAGATCGGCGCCCTCCTTCACAATATCTTTCTGGTAATCATCGAATATCTTCTGGAATTTGTTTTTAAGCTCCGGAGTGGCACACTTTCTTGCAACATAGCTCTCAGCCCCAGTCAGTTCAGACGTCTCGCCAAATATAACGGTAGCTCCTTCGTCGACAAGCCTGTCAAACACTACACCCACGGTGGGATTGGAAGCCAGTCCAGAAGTGGTGTCTGATTCTCCGCATTTGGTGCTTACAACCAGGTTAGAGACGTCGAAATCCTTTCTCCTCTTGTCACTTGCATCCCTGACCATGTCCTTGGCAAGTCTCGAAGCCTTTTCAATGGTTTTGTAATCTCCATTTCCCTCGATGCTCACTGCTTCGACCCTTTTGCCAGTTTCTGCGATACTGTCTGCAATTTGTTGGGTCCACTGATCCTCTATTCCTATAACCACGGCACTTGCAACATTGGGGTTGCGCCCCATTCCGGCAAGGGTCTTGAACGTGAGATCGAGATCTCTTCCAAATTGTAGTCTGCCATAGGGATGCGGTATTGCCCTTGTTCCAAAGACGTTATTCTCAACTGCAAGAGAAGCTGAATTCGAAAGATCATCAAGCGGGATTATCAGTACATGGTTCCTTGTTCCAACTCTGCCATTTTCTCTCTCGTATCCCCTGAATGTGGACATCACTGCCACCTCATTGTTTTTATATTGTGCACATGCACGTGCTCGCCCTTTTTAATGTCCTTGGTTACCTGGCCGACCGGCTCACCATACTCAATTACCTTTTCACCCTTCTTCATGTCCCGGAGGGCTATCTTGTGGCCCAGAGAAATATCCTCTATAGCCTTCAGTGAGGATTTCTGGTTGTTGTCCAGATAAACACCTTCAACTTCTTCTCCTTTTTTTATGTCATATGTTGCCACGCCAACATGGTCATCCTTGGCGTGTACCAAAAATTTACTGACCATAAAACATGATCTATCCAATATATTTTAATTTTCGTTATTCAAAATTTATGATAATATGTAAGTAAGAATATTAAAAGCGATATATTTTTATATATACAGTGGTTGTATTTCCGATGACTGAATCTTGGGAAGAACTAAAAGATAGAGCTTATAGTCAGATGAATAAGCAAAAGTCAAAGTGGTTCAATTACAAAATGCTCCTGCTAACTGGAGGAGGGATATTTGTCGACGGGTATAACATAGTAATTATATCCATTGGCCTGGCAGGAATAAAGACTCTTTTCGGTTTACAGAACGACGCTTTCTTGGTTGGACTCATAGGAGTATCTGTAATTGTTGGTAACTTGGTTGGAGCATTGTTTGCAGGGTACTTTGTAGACCGGGTCGGAAGACGGTTAATCTTCTTGATTGATCTTATCTTATTCGTGGTTTTTGCAATAGTATCCGGCATAGTTACGAACGCGTATGAACTTGTGTTAGCACGTTTTCTGGTAGGGCTTGGGATAGGTTTAGATTACCCAATAGCTACATCATATCTGAGCGAGTTCACTCCAGTTAATCCTAGAGGAAAATTCTTAGTTATGAATATAACATTCTTCAACATCGCAGGAGTATTCGCGGTTGTAGTTGGCTATCTGCTTTTACCTATAGGTGCAACTGTTGCCTGGAGGTACATGTTGATGTCCGCAGCCATCCCGGCGGTGATTACAATAGCCGCAAGGATGAGGACCCCTGAATCACCAAGATGGCTACTCCAACACGGAAGAAAGAAGGAAGCCATCGGAGCTATAGAAAGAGTAACAGGAGGTACCATGCCTGTAGATACCCAGAAATTTATAATTGACTCAAATGTAAAACCACCTGTATCAGGCTACTATAGGGAACTTCTTACAAAGTTTACTAAGAGCGCTATTTTCATAGGTCTTTTCTATTTCTTCTTTGCAATTGCATTTGTAAATGCTTCAATATACGGACCTTCAATCCTTGCTTCATTCGGCGAATCTGGACTCATCGGCTCTTCGTTATACTGGATACTCTTTGTTGTTGGTGATATTATCTGTATCCTAGTCATTGATTCATTTGGTAGAAGAAACTCCGCGCTAACAGGATGGGCTGGTATGCTAATAACCATAGTGATTCTGGCTCTTGCTCCTTCAAACCTGAAAATACTCTCCCTCGGAGCGTTTGTACTATTTGCGATGTTTCAGGGTATTGGGCCAGGCAGTCTTCACATGGTATATTCTCCGGAGCTTTTCCCAACTAGAATTAGAGCTACTGCAGAGGGTTGGAAACAAGGCATCGGGAGAATTGGAGGGGTCCTTACGGGCATTTTCTTCCCAAGCCTTGTAACTGGAGACCAGTTGTTGATAATAATTCTAACCTGCATAGGTGGACTTGTACTGTCGATATTATTGGCTCCGGAAACGAAAAGGAAGACTCTGGAAGAGATCTCTGAGAAAGGCGATATAAGCGTAATTTAACCCAATTTTTCCCATTTTTTTAACATATTTTTAGAGTATCGCAGAGACCTTGTTAATACCAGATAAAGACCGAAATGCAAGTCCCGTGTCGGTTCAAAACGTCTTCATTTAATCGCAGTAAAACTAGAACAACTGGTAAAATCCAAATAGTCAAGGCCATTTTTGATTGTTCACTATATTAGTGAAAGCATGGATTATCTAAAAAGGAGAATATTTTCCACTAGCTTCCAATTGGTTTCTCAGGTCACTGATTGTCTTATCGTTTATATCGTATCCATCCACTATATTCTTTCCTCGTCTTTGTCTAGTGTTATCTCCTGGAACTGTTATGTTTCTAAAATCAGGAGCCTTCTTTGAATTCTTGATTTCCTCAATAAAATCAGATACCCCCTTTTTAAAAAAGTCCGCACTGACAAAGGCATCGGGGTCAATGGCGATTACCATATCCCCCTTTGTGCAGAATTCTTTCACCTCTAGAGTGCTCTTGACGCCTTTTCCAGCTGGTGCACCTATTAAGGGTCCAGCCATTAAAGACACAATTACAGAAATGCCATAACCCTTCACACCACCAAATGGATTGAGGGACCCTTTCAAAGCAGCATCCGGATCCGTCGTTGGCCTGCCATCTGAATCAAGTGCCCAATTTGCTGGAATTTTATTATGCTTCTTTGCTTCTTCGACAATTTTTCCCCTGGCAACCTCACTTGTTGCCATGTCCAGTAAAATAGGATTGTCTCCATTAGGTACAGAGATTGAGAGAGCATTGGTGCCCATTACAGCCTCGGAACCGCCATAGGCATGAACCGCTGGATCTGATGATGCCATTATTATTCCTACAAGCCCCTCTAGCGAAATCTTCTCAGTGTAGATACCGGCAATACCGAAGTGATTTGAATTAATTATTCCAATTGAAGCAATACCAGTTTTCTTTGCCATAGAGGTTACTTGTTTAGTTGCCATCATGGTTACGTAATGCCCCAGGCCATGGTCTCCGTCCAATATTCCCGTTGCTGCACGTGACATTCCAAAGGTTGGGTTTGAGTTTAGCTTTATGAAGCCCCTGTTAATTCCCTTTATTATGTATGACATTCGCATAATTCCGTGTGATGGAAATCCTCTTAAGTCTCCTTCCGCAAGCACATTAGATGTTACGTCTGCTTCATCTTTTGTTGCTCCTAGATTTAAGAGCATTTCTTTTATCCAGGAAACCTCTTCTTCGAACTTTACGTGCATAACATAATAGATATAAAGCATATGAAAAAATTTTCGTATTCAATAATGAAGGAATATACTCTAACTAGGTGATATCCAGCCATCCAACAATTGCTTTAAAGAGTGAAAAACGTGGTTAAATACATGTTTTCTCACTTCGGTATAACTAGACCTGCATTGGTGCCCAGCATTCCAATCGGTTTACATATTTGGCAGTTGAGAAAGCTAATATGATTACACAAATGGGCTTGGCCGGATTTGAACCGGCGGCCTTCGCTGTGTGAGAGCGATGTCATAACCGCTAGACCACAAGCCCCTGTCATGTGAAGAGCAATGCCTGTTATAATTCTTACAGTCAA
>JAJYRT010000126.1 GCA_021793945.1 Thermoplasmata archaeon | reverse complement strand
CTCGTGACGGCCATAACAGTGGGGTCACACCAGGTCTCATCCCGAACCCGACGGTAAAGCCCACTGTGTATCGTACACGTACTATGTTCCGCGAGGGCATGGGAAATACGATTCGCTGTCACATTTTCCTATCATAAGCGAGATAAAGTCTCCTCTAAGCGTGAAAAATTGTTTCCTGTTTTATATACATATCAGAAATTCGCATGTTTTTTGTAGTTATGAAAGATAATTCGGGATCACTTTTCAGATTTGGAGGAAACTATGTCACGGTAATCAATCGTACCACTTTCTCCACAATAGCACTGAAATCCTTTTCTTCCTCTTTGGTTCTGTAGAATATGCCAAAAGGGACCGGTTGCCTTGAAGTTCGTTCATGATATACTGATCTATTTCTAAATCTCTTCCCATTCTTAAACGTTCAACATTTTTTTTGTCAAGTGAGGGTATCATGGTAATTTGCATATATAGTCCAAAAAAAACTAGTTTTTACCTTCGCGTAAAGCCGTCACATGAAGGGGCAAAAACTATAAGTGTGAACAAGTTTTGATCTTATGGCGGCTTGGGAAATTTCGTTCAAAATAAGGTACGATTATCCTCTGATTAAAATGTCTGAAATGTACAAAGGTTCAAAAATATCAATGTGGTGTGTTTGGGATAGAGAAATGATGCACATTCCGTTCAACAGTGCCTCATTGAAGACAGATATAGAGGAGTATGTAAAGAAAATAGGGAGGTTTATACAAGAATTCAAGTCATCCACAGACGGTCTTTTTTTAACCCTTAAGTGCAGTTGCAACCTTTATAAAACTGTATGGCAGATCACAGATCGAAACCATACAAGCGATGTCGGACCTGCAACCTACTTGGATGGATGGGGTTATTTTAGAGTGATAGCTTTCGATGAAGAAAGCATCAAAAGTTTATTCCACGATCTTTCCAAACTCGGAAATGTGGAACTTCTGAGCAAGAAGAATATTCATCAGGATGCTGTCCCCTCAACAATATGGGTAGAGACCTTCTTCTCCGATCTTACTGAAAGACAAATGGAAGCATTGTCGAAAGCATACGATCACGGTTACTATTCTTCTCCAAGAAAAGTAACAACGGAGTCTATTTCTGCTACCCTAGGAATTTCGCGTTCTACATATGAGGAACATTTAAGAAAAGCGGAGAACAAGCTTATTCAATCATTGATGCCATATCTCAAACTATACCAATCTTCTGAGTTGAAAAGAGAAGAGCGAATAATTCCTGTTAATACCGGGCATTATGAGGGCTTCGATCATGTGAAAAATCAAAGTACGATAATGTAGGAGATAATTTAACAGCCGATCAATAGAAAGTGAGTATATATGGAAGGGATGAACGACTTAAGTATTGGTGACCTCGATTCTAAATCTTGGCCGAAATTTGAGGCATTTTTCAATAAGTACGACGGTGTTCAGAACTCATGCTGGTGCGTATACTATCACGAGAGATCTCACACACTAAGGAGTGAGAAAGCTAAAAAGGGTATTTATAACCACGATCTAAAAAAGAAGCTTGTTGAGGAAGGCAGGTCTAGATCAGTTCTCATCTATAGGGGAGGAAGGGTTATTGCTTCCTGCCAATACGGCACTTTTGAGGAATTACCTAGGATAGAAAATGCTGCGAGGTATGTGAATCTAGGAACTGAAAGTGGAAATGAAAGGAAGTGGAGAATAACATGCTTTTTTGTAGACACTCAACATCGACATAAAGGGGTTGCAAAATTGGCTCTTGACGGTGTTCTGGAAAGGATAGCAAGATATGGTGGAGGTATTGTGGAAGCATACCCGGTGAAAGAGAAAGGGAATTACGAAGTGTGGTTTGGCTCAGTCCACATGTTCATCGAGAAAGGGTTCCAAGTTATAGCCGACTTCGGAAAGAGTAATGTTCTTGTGCGAAAAAATATAGAACCAATCAGAGTTTGATCTTAATGGGCCGATGAGCCTAAATTATAAGCTCAAAAACCTCTCTGTCTTATGAGAGAGTGGTGGAGCCTATTGAGGGATTATTCGAATTCGGTTGAATACTTTTAGAATTAAAGGACCTTTGTTGTGGAAGTATCCATAGGAATAGCAAGACATTGAATTTTTGTATATTGCCGGGATCGAGCATTTTCTAGTAAGTTTGATGCCGTACAATATTAAATATACTTCCGGAGCATGAATTTTATGAGTCAGTAATATATGGATAAGGGGTTCGCAAAAGCTATTGAAGAGTTTACTTATACCTCTACAATCTGGTTGGTAAATCCAAATGTGAACTACCCTCCGCTTTATGGTAGCGTTAACTCGATTAGCTTCTACACTGGGGCCGAGGGACCTGCGTAATTTTGAGGTAGTATGATAATCGGGTCTAGAGCATCTAAAATCTTTATTCTGGTTATTCTAGTCATTTTTATAGGATACAGCGCAATTTCGGTAGTTTTCTCACCTTTTACACTTCCAGTAGAAAAATTCAAGACAGAAGGGACAATCGAAGAGAACGTCACTTTTACTTTTTCTGGAATGACCAGCACGTATAGTTTAGAGGTAATTGCCCCTAACAACCCAATTGGATCGTCGATTTCATTTGCAATAACTGTTGAGATTCAGAAGATCGAGCAAAATGTCAAAATTCCCTATTCATCCTCGTCCGTTTCTGTCAATAATGCTTGGATCTCATTTTCTTCAAACGAGACAGTAAAGTCCTACTCGGTTACACCCAGCAAGGGCAACCTCTTCATAGTCTTCAATGGACTCGATGCCTCATACATTGGAAATGTTACCCTTAATCTGAATATCATTATGATTCCCTCCTGGAATATTTGGATTTATCATTTTGCTTCCAGCTCCCAAACCGTCTCGTTTAAAATTCCCATGAAATTCACTTGATATCATTATCCAATTTCATCCCAGTCAAAAAAGCAGTAGTCGTATTCAAGTTTCGATACAGCAAAATAAACCGCTTATAAATTATACCGTATTTCTGCCACTCTACCTGAGGTGGATCTCACTGGGCTTTAGACTTGAAGCCGGATGATAGGAGAAATACTATGAAAAAGAGACAGACCGGTTGGCAAGTATTTCATCTATTCCATACTCTAGTGCTTCCCTGTTTATGTCATACAGCTTTCCTGAAAACCTGTTCTTCAGGGCTGAAAGCATGTCATCCTTTTCGAATGGAAGTATTCCGAGCCCTATTGCAGCCCCTATAATCACGGTATTAACTGACTTGTAACTGCCAGCCTTCTTCGCAAGGGACACGGCGTTTATCTCCCTGATTTCTATGCTCTTATCAGCCATTCCCGTCAGGTCTGAATTGCTTGGGTACTCCTTGTCGTGCATGCTGAGGGACACCGGCGTTATTTTCTCCGAGTTCATTATCACCCGCGTCTTATTGCCGGCTCTTGCAATAGCTCGCATCGTTTCAATAGGCTCAAACCCTATAATGAGATCAGCATCGCCCCTTCCTATTATGGAACCGTACACATCGCCTATCCTGACGTCGACGGAAACAGATCCTCCTCTCTGGGCAAGTCCGTGAATCTCGGACATAACAACATGCATTCCCCTTATGGTCGCAGCTTCCGACAGGAGAAGGCCTGCAGTTACAACTCCCTGCCCGCCAACTCCGGCAATTATTATGTCTGTTCTCATGCTGTCTGCACCTCCTCTATGGCCTTGAATGGGCAGACATAAGGTTCAGCACAGACTCCGCAGCCATCGCAAATGTTCTGGTCGATCTCAATTTTGCCGCCTTCTATGAATATGGCAGGACAGGAGAATTTCTCGACACAGTTCATGCATAATTTGCACTTCTCAGGATTTACCTGGAATGTCTTCCACTCCTTCTTGGACCTCATCCGGTCGTCCCGGATCATTGCGCATTCTCTCCGGGCAACTATTACAGATACGCCGTTTTCCCTAAGTGCGCCGGAAACAGCCAAAAGGGTGCTCTTCAAGTCGTATGGATCCACGGTTTTAACGTACTTTATGCCAATGGCCCTAACTATTGCCTCTATTGATACCTCTGGTGCAGGGTCGCCCATTCCGTTTATATTCATGCCTGGGTTCGACTGCTGCCCCGTCATGGCGGTGGTCCTGTTGTCCATGACGATAAGTATTACATTAGATGCGTTGTGAACCGCGTTTATGATCCCCGGTATCCCGGAGTGGAAAAATGTCGAATCCCCTATGAACGAGATTACCTTCTGATCTGTTGCATTTGAGAATCCACCTCCAACTCCAATGGATGACCCCATTTCAATCATCACGTCCGCCTCGTTATACGGATCATAAACGCCGAGTGAATAACAGCCTATATCGGAAGAATACACAGGGTTCTTTATGTTCGACATTTTCACTGCACGCTTCACTGCATAGTATGTCGCCCTGTGAGGGCATCCAGGGCAGAGTACGGGAGGCCTTGGCGGCAATGCGGTTGCATCTATCTCCACACTCACCTGCTTTGTGTCGAATCCCATTATTCTTGAGAGCGAACCAGCAACAGTATCCGGACTGTACTCGTGGCTGAATGTGAAGTATCCGTCCAGCTTTCCGAATATCTTTGTTCCAATGGAGTGCATCTGGGCTATCATCCTGACCCTTGTCTCCAGGAATGGGTCAAGCTCCTCAACCACTATCACGTTCTCATGCTCCCTGAGGAACCTTGAGATCATTTCCTCAGGAAGTGGATTGGTGAATCCTAGCTTCAGAACTGAAACATCGAGTCCGTACTTGGATACAGCATCCATCATGACATTGTAGGCCTCTCCGGAAGTTATTATTCCATATTTTCCCGATCCATAGGTTTCTATCCTGTTCAGTTTTGAACCTTCCGAGACTGTTTTGAGCCTTTCCATCTTCTGAACCAGTTTTTCCTTAAGCCCCATCGAATTTACAGGCAGTGCGACAAAGTTGGCAGGGTCGCTTTTGAAGAATCCAACTGCCTCCCTCTTCTCGATTTCCCCCAACTCCACCATTCCCCTCTGGTGACTCACTCTCGTGGTGGTCCTGAAGAGTACCGGGATGTGTTCCATCTCCGATATCTCAAACGCATATCTCAGGAAGTCCTTCGCCTCCTGGGAGTTGGAAGGCTCTATTAGAGGGATATGGGCTATCTCGGAATAGTTCCTGTTATCCTGCTCATTCTGTGATGAGAACATGGATGGATCATCAGCAGACATTACAACAAGTCCAGCCCGAACCCCGGTATAAGCGATGCTCATGAGTGGGTCGGCTGCAACGTTGAGGCCAACGTGCTTCATGAAAACAAACGACCTTAGCCCGGAAATTGCGGACGAATAGGCCACCTCAATGGCAACCTTTTCATTGACGGAGAACTGGAAATACAGGCCTGCCTTTTTAGAAAGTTCTGAAAGAACGTTGCCCACTTCGCTTGAAGGTGTGCCCGGATACGTGGTGGCAACCCTTA
>JAJYRT010000125.1 GCA_021793945.1 Thermoplasmata archaeon | reverse complement strand
CAGTATGAGCAGAGGTGCATTTCCTACTGAATATGAAAAAAACTCATATTCGCTCCCGCCAATTTTAACAGTCTCGAACCTGAACATTCATGGTAATTGCCAGCCACAATAAATCTTTATTTGGGGTTTCAGACCATCAAGGATGAAAGAATCCGTGGCGAAATACTGGTACCGGTCACGAGTGTGGACCTGTTCATGTCTATGGCTCTTATATACACTTAACCAAATGAAGCATCTATCCATGAAATAGGCGCTTTCAAAATATGAGAACGTTCAATAGCTGCATCCAAATTCTTGATTGAAAATCATTGATAAAAGCCGTATTGTTTGACATGGACGGAACACTTCTGGACAGCGAGTCACTTTCAACGAAGTCCACAGAGTTCGCCTTTCAAGAAGTTCTCGGAAGGAAACTGACCGGTGATGAAAACTCAAGACTTATTGGTAGACCGGTAAAGAAAGTTCTGAAAAAATGGTTTCCTGACGATGGCGATGAGATATACCGTGTCGGGGCTGAACGTTTTGATACAATTGTAGATGAGGTTGCACCGTTTCCAGGAGTGAGAGATATGCTTCGGCTCACTGCGGAACATTACAGGATGGCACTTGTGACCTCTTCACAACGGAAGTATGCAGAGAAAATGCTTAACCTAACCGGCATGAGAGGATATTTCGAGTTCATAGTGGCGCAGGAAGATACAGTGTACCAGAAGCCGGATCCGGAACCTGTCCTCCTGGCTCTAAGAAGAATGGGACTGAGCGGTGACCAGTGCATATTTGTCGGAGATCAGCCATACGACATAACGGCAGGCAGAGAAGCTGGGCTCATTACCGTTGGCGCCGTTTGGGGATCGGGTGACATGGAGACCCTTTCATACTACCATCCTGATAAGATAATTCACGACCCGCATCTGCTGATAGAATTCCTTGAATCGGTTTCCGGAAAAAAGCATTAAGGCGTTTCCGAACTGTCTTTGCCGAACAACCGGATTTCCTATATACGTTCATTCGGGATGCTATCAAAGGGGATCGTGAAGAGATGACATCACCCGGAGACCATGTTCAGTTTTCCTTTCTCAAAAAAAGTCCCACCGATTGCCATATTGCACTATTGACACCCACAGAACCTGAATTAGAAATACTTATATAGAAGTTTATTTTTACTTATCTGGGATCATAATGATAGGCGGACAACCAATATTTATATTAAGAGAAGGTACAAAGAGGGAATCCGGAAAGGATGCCATGCAAAATAACATTGAAGCTGCGAAGAGCATTGCTCACTCAGTAAGAACGACCCTTGGCCCAAGGGGAATGGACAAGATGCTTGTTGATTCTCTTGGAGACATTGTCATCACCAATGATGGCGTGACTATTCTCAAGGAGATGGATGTTGAGCACCCAGCAGCGAAGATGATGGTGGAAGTTTCAAAGACACAGGACAGCTATGTTGGAGACGGGACAACCACTGCCGTGGTCATTGCAGGAGCACTGCTTGAGGAAGCGGAGGCACTGATCAGCCAGAATGTCCATCCAACCGTTATTGCAGAGGGTTACAGGATGGCAGCTGCAGAGGCTCAGAAGATTCTGCAGGCGGCTTCAAAACCAGTAAAACCAGATGACAAGAAGCTTCTCATGAAGATGGCTGGAACATCCCTGAGCAGCAAGAGCGCTTCAGGCAGCAAAGAAATTCTTGATGAAATATCATACGAGGCTGTTCACAAGGTTGCGGAAACACAGAATGGGAAGACAACCGTTGATTTCGACAACATACAGATGGTAAAGAAGCAGGGCGAGGACATCGATGCTACAGAACTGATTGATGGAATCATCGTTGACAAGGAGAAAGTCCACCCAGGAATGCCAGACTTCGTGAAGAACGCAAAAATTGCACTTATGAACGCAGCTCTCGAGATAAAGAAGCCCGAATTCGACACCAATATCAGGATTGATGACCCATCAATGATACAGAAATTCCTGTCGCAGGAAGAAGATCTCCTGAAAGAAATGGTTCAGAAGGTAAAGGCAACCGGTGCAAACGTCCTGATTACCCAGAAGGGCATTGACGATCTTGCTCAGCATTACCTCTCAAAGGAGGGCATTTACGCCGTAAGAAGGGTAAAGAAGAGCGATGTTGAAAAGCTGGCAAAGGCAACCGGTGCATCCATAGCTTCCTCCATAGATGAGCTCAACGAGTCCGATCTCGGAAAGGCTGAACTTGTCGAGCAGAGGAAAATTGGAGATGACTATCTCACATTTGTGACTGGATGCAGCAACCCCAAGGCAGTCAGCATACTTGTCAGGGGTGGAACAGATCATGTTGTTGATGAAATAGAAAGATCACTGACAGATTCACTGCACGTAGTTGCAGTTGCGGTTGAGGACGGAGCGTATGTCACTGGTGGAGGATCGTCAGCGGCAGAGATATCGTACAGGCTGAGGGAATATGCCTCCAAAGTTGGCGGAAGACAGCAGCTCGCAATTGAGAAGTTTGCAAATGCGCTTGAGGAGATCCCCCGGGCACTTTCAGAAAACGCTGGCCTTGACCCGATTGACGTCCTGATAAAAATCAGAAGCAAGCATGCAGAGGGGAAGAAGACATACGGCATCAACGTCTTCACTGGAGAAGTGGAAGACATGGAAAAGGCCGGAGTCATCGAGCCGATCAGGGTAGGAAAACAGGCGATTGAGTCTGCCACAGAAGCAAGCGTAATGATACTCAGGATAGACGATGTCATTGCCACCAAGTCAAAGGGCGGATCTGCTCCTCCAACGCCACCCGGAGGCGGCGAAGACTAAGGTTTACCCTTGGTCTTTTCCTGGGAATTTTTTCAGTAATTTTCAATCACTTTCACAACATTAATTATTTCTCGTTTTATTCCAATCCATGAAATTTCTGGTTATAGGCGGAGGCGCAGCTGGCATGGCTGCCGTATCCAAGGCTAAGAGACTTGACAGGAACATTTCAGCAACTGTTGTCGAAGGCGGTTCCTTTGTGTCTTATGCTGAGTGCGGCATTCCGTATTACATCGAAGGTATGGTGAAGGACAGCAATGACCTCATCCACTACCCACTTAGCGAATTCACGGAGAAGCGAGGAATTAACGTGATTACTGGCAAAGCAGTAACCAAAATAGATAGAAAAGCGAAGAGAGTGACCCTTTCCGATGGGACATCACTCGAATATGACAAGCTGCTCATTGCTACCGGAGCCAGACCAAGAATTCCTCCGGAATTTGCCGGATCCGGAGCGCTGGCCATAAGATCGCTTGAGAGCGGCATTGAGGTTCATGATCGGGTTGCCGGAGCAGGGAGAGTGACAGTAATCGGGGACAGCATACTTGGGATGGAGATTGCGGACTCTATACAGAAAAGAGGCATACTGGTAAGGATCATATCAAAGCACAGTCGCCCCCTGCAGGTGCTGGATGATGACATTGGGGCAGACTTTCTCAAGGCAATATCGGGTAATTTCAATTTTGAATTCGATTCAACTGTACAGGAAGTGAAAAAGGTTGACGGCGGTTTTACAGTGACAACAAGCCACGGAAAACACCAGTCCGACCTTGTTATTTTCGCTACCGGCATTGTTCCAAACAGCGAAATTGCCTCGGAGTCAGGGATCAGGGTTTCAGATAAAGGCCTGATAAGCACTGATAAGATGCTTCGAACCTCAGATCCCGACATCTACGCCGCCGGGGATGTCGCAGAGGCAACCAACCTTGTCACTGGAAAGCCCGGTTGGTTTCCGCTTGCGCAGGTATCCAACAAGATGGGAAGAGTTGTTGGGTCTAACATAGGTGGAGTTGAAACTCAGTTTCCTGGATCGATTGGAACGACACTGGTGAAGATACTTGATTTTGAGATCGGCTTATGCGGCCTCAGCGAGAAAGATGCGACAAGGAATGGTTACCAGTGGTCATCAACGTATATAAAAGCACACAGCAGGGCAAAATATTACCCCGGTGGGAGTGAGGCATGGATCAAGATAGTGTATGACAAAAACTCAAGCAGGCTACTTGGGGCACAGGTCATATCCAAGGACAACGGCGCGTGGAGACTCAATGTTCTTGCTACGGCCATACAGGCAGGGTTTACGCTGGATGACCTGTTCTTCGATGACATAGGCTATTCACCGCCATTTGATCCCGTGTGGGACCCAATCATAGTTGCTGCAAGCGTGGCAAAGAGAATGTGAGAAGATGCTCCCAGAATATCTTCCCTAATTTGCAGCGAAAATAATTTAAAAATAGTTAAATATCGCTTATATTTATTGAATCGTGGAAAACAAGTATGCCAGCGTATACAGGAAGCAACATTACGGTCTAGTTGGAAAACATTCAGCCGTTAAGGTATGCCACTGGACCAAGAAGGAGCTTTCAGGCGAGGAAGGCTGTTATAAGGGAACCTTTTATGGCATACGGTCACACCAATGCGTGCAGATGACTCCTGCGCTTAACTCGTGCACAGAAAATTGCACTTTCTGCTGGAGATTCCAGGGTTTCGACAGTATGCACATTTCCGATGAGGACGATCCAGAACTGATACTTGAGGAGAGTATAAAGGCCCACAGGAAGTTGCTTTCAGGGTTCAAGGGAAATGCCAAGGTTACAAAGGAGAGGTGGGAGGAGGCAGAGAACCCCAAGCATATCGCAATTTCACTCACGGGAGAACCAACATTGTATTCGAGGCTTGGGGAATTTATCGCCCTTGCGAAAAAGCGTGGCATGACAACTTTTCTTGTAACAAACGGGACGCTTCCAATGGTGCTTGAAAAGCTGGATCCACTTCCTACGCAGCTTTATGTGACGGTTGCCGGACCTACTAAGCAGATCTTCAATGATGTACTGAATCCTGCCCTGGGAAATGCCTGGGAAAATTTCAACAGAACTCTTGAACTGTTACCATCCCTTGATACCAGAATCGTTCTGAGGCACACGCTTGTGAAAGACGTTAACATGCCGTATCTGGATGAGTATGCGGCCCTCGACACCAAGGCCGACCCTGATTTCATAGAATGCAAGGGATACGTTCACGTGGGGCAGTCCATAACAAAGCTGACAATGGATAATATGCCATCACATGACTCTATACTTGAATTTTCTAATGCGCTGGCAGGAAAGATAGGGTACCAGTTCACCGCTGACAGGAGAGACAGCAGGGTCGCCCTAATCAGCAAGGATCCGTCAACTGCAAAAATAGACTTTGACGAGATTTTCAAAGCGGGGGACAAGAAAATGATTTCAGTTGCATAAGCAACACGAAGTCTCTCTAAAATCACCCTGACAAATGTTTAAAAACATTGTTTTTGAACTAATTGCAGATAAGTTCGTTGAGACCTTTTACAATTTATTTGCCTCGAATCACAAGGTAGGCTGCTTCCTTTTGTTTTAAGTTTGGTTGTCAAACCGCATCAACTTTGTTCTGCATCCTTTCAATTGATCGAAGAGCCAGCACCATTGTG
>JAJYRT010000124.1 GCA_021793945.1 Thermoplasmata archaeon | reverse complement strand
AAACATGAGCGAACTTGAGGCGATGCTGGGAGAGAAGATAGAACTTGGAAACTTCGATTATGCGATGGAAAAGCAATTCCACAGAACTCTCGAAAGATACAGCCTTACAGGCAGATGGTGGAAAGAATTCCGTGGTCACTCATCGTACTCTGAGAGGTCTGTCCCCCCGCCTTCGGTGTAGTGACGCATGTAGTTCAGGATCTGGTCACCGCTAACTCTTTGGATTCTTTCACTGAACTTATCTATAATATTAAAGAAGGGGGGCCTAACTCCTGTCCCCCAAGTTGAGGTAAATAAAATAAAATAGTGGTGCCCGTCAAGAGTCTTCTGGATCCTTGTCCCTATGGGTCTCTTTTTGTAAGCCTCGGACATGATCAGTTCAGAATAATAGTCAAATATCTCTTCATCTGATTTTACACCATTCAGCTTGTTCTTCCAGTCCGAGTTCCCAAAGAATGCGTCGAGCGCATCAGTATTCCAGCCAGGATTGTTTGCCCACTGTTTCACTGACCTGTATATTTCCTCAGTTGCCACAGTGACCACAAGATCGCACCCAATTGAGCCGAGTGTTCGAATTGTATCGAATTTAATTTCAGTAGCAAAAGGGTCAATGAAAATCAAAGAGTGAGTACCGTATTCCCTCAATTCGTTGATTATTCCGCCTATGGTTGCATTACAGTCTCCCAAGCGCAGGTCAGTATGGTCTTCCTTTCTGGTTGCATTGAGAACAGTGCCGAGCTGGTTCAGTTTGGCCTTTTCATTGTCCATAAAATAGTAACTATCGAACTTCTGATCTCCGATACAGTGCGTTATTATCAATGGTGAACCCAAATAGTATTTCTTGAGACCTTCAATTCCTATGATCCCTGAACCAGAAAACATGTCGATGTAGACCAGTCGTTTTACCCAGTCTTGATTGCGCAGGATCCTAAGATAGCTCGGAGCATAGTATGCCAGTAGCATTTCTTTCAACACAGTCCACGCTCCAGGTCGAAAAGTGGGAATCGGATCATGGTCAAGAGAATTGATAACCTTGAATACATCGTTGTCCGTGAGATACCCCAATCTTCTCTTTAACCAATCAAAATCGTCCATCCTCTTTCTTGCCATGAGAGATCACTGTTTCCAACTCGCTATTTTTTATCTTGCATGTGGTTCTACAATAGCAGTATATCTGAGTATACTTCCTGAACCTTTATATATGTTTTTCAAATTTTAATTTGATTTTACAGCAAAGTGACTTTGAATAAATGAGATTTTATATTGTAAAGCAAGTCCTAGAGGCACCAAATTCAATTAGCGCTAGCTATATACATTTCTATTCATCCCCTCATTCCTGAGCAATTGTGATTCTGCCTAGACATCCGGGATTTTCTTGGAAAATTCTCTCTCGTCCGATGAAACTGTGACATCATCCTTTGGAACTCTAGAGTTCTGACTTTTTGCTCGGAATTCACCTCCCCATCTCTCACGTTGTTAGCGCAAACACGCCACAAAGGTAATCCAGTTATTATCTACTCCCACTCCACCGTTACCTTCACCTTCTTTGGCTCCTTTGCCCCGAATACCGATTTCTGCACGTACAGAGTACCGATGACCGGCGATCCGGTACTCTTCTCTTGGAATCTGTACGTGTTCTTGGTTGCCCTCTCAAACTCGAACTCAATCTCCTTCCTGTCCATTTTCTCACCCAGTAAATATTGCATTATCCCTCCGTTGCTAATTTATCAGCACCAGGCGACATGGGAACAGATGATTTACTCGAAAACGACTTATAAACCTTGTTACGATGCATGCTACGAGTTCACATCGCACCGGCTTCTGGAGATAGTACGGCCTTATAAATAGGCTCTTTTTCTCACTTTTGTGGCGGATATCTTCCGATTAAATACGGTCCAGGCTTAAGCGGGCATGAGAGTATCAGAGAAAACACGGAATAGGCCTGAAGACCGCGTGATTCCGGAAGCCATGAAGGAAGGATATCGAAAAGAGCGGGTTGCCAGGAAGGAATTCGATTCAGCACCCATAGAAAAAGCTCTGAGAAAGAGCCAGCATTTTGAGGAGTTTTCCCTGTTGCTGAGGGAAAGGATTGCAAGAGAGGATGGTGCAACTGAATGAACAGGTTGGAAATGGAGCAACTTAACGGTACCCTGAAAGGAAAGAATGAAGACATTTTCCTACTGGAGAAGTACAAGGAACAACTCACAAAACAGGAGAGCGAGATTGTTGATGGTTGCATTCGCGTTATTCAACAGTCTAAGAGAAGAATCGAAGAAGTTCAGGTAAAGGACCATAGGATAGAAGTTAGCAAATTCCTGGGTATATTTGACTGAATGAAATTATTTCAAACTCATTCTTCTAGTTTTCAAGAATTTCTTCAACGTGTTTCAGATGTTCCGCAACTTTCATCCCCTTTGTAGTAAGGTATATCATGTTTCTATTGGGAAATACGCCTTTGTCAATTTCCGTTCTTATCATGCCCATCTCCTTCAATAGATCAAGAGACCTAAAGAGCTGCGTATTTGGTATATCTGTCTCCTTTAGAATCAAGGTAGCATAAGAAGGCCCCTTAAGAAGATAAATAAGCAGCCTCATTGAACCAGATTGCATTTCAAAATTCTTTATTCTTGACACTCTATTTATTATAGAATAGCTGCTAAATAATGTAATGGATTGTATTACCGACTACCGATTACATAATATTAAATAATGCAATTGTTATTATGTATTAACGAATAGATATGGATAATACCTCAACATTTATCAGAGCAACGATCTCGTTGCGAGAAGATCAGAAGGTTTGGTTGCACATACATCCTGAATACAGTCTTTCTGGAATATGTCAAAAGGCTGTTGACGAAATAATTTCAAGGGAGATTGGAAGTAAAGATGGAAAATTGACTCTTTACAAAGAGGTCTCAAAATGAACAAAATGGCGGTTGTAGGTGTAGAACTACCGGTATCCGTCATAGATTCTAGGACCCACAGGAGCGTAAATTCAGAGTTTCTCCACCAATATTGTGCCGTCCTCCCTAACTGTTATCCTGACCTGGTCTCCGCTGGCGAGAGGAAAATCGTCCAGCAGTCGCTTGGACACGTAGATGATCCCCTCGCCTCTAGTTCCAATGTGAAAACTTCCGGTGCCTCGTTTTTCCATTCATGTGAAATGGGCAGAAAGGGTATAATAGGTGTTAATTTCATACGAAATCATAAGATTAATATAGATTCTAATTCATACACTTTCACACGAAAGGTGATGAAATGGAGAACGACATGATAGCTACGACAAGAGTCCACATGGACAGGAAGTCTCCTGGCCTGCTAATCAGGGTTCCGAAGAGGATCACTGAGGAAATCGGCTGGGCAGACCGGCAGCAAGTAATTATTTCAGTCCAAGGAAATGAGCTGGTAATGAGGGCGGAGGAGGTGAAGTCATGACAATACTGGAATACAACGTGGATCACAGGGATGAACTCTTACTGGTAGACTTCAGGGCTTCCCTGCAGACAGATATCCAGAAAGCATGGAAAGAAGCAAGGGAGTGTAAAGCCGTCATTAAAACCCCTGGGCTTTCTGTGAATGGCTACCTGCATGATGCGTATTGCAGGGCTGCAACCAGATTGGAATCACTCTATTCTGACTGGCACAAATGGTTCCCTGGTGAGCAAGCAATCAAGGTCGTAATGGCAGAGGGGGTCATGCAGGAATGATAGAATCCGCTTTGATAAACAAGCTGAGGTCATTGCCGAGAAAAATAGCGACAGTGGAGAGGGTGATCACACAGGATAGGGAAAAACTCCAAAGAATCCGGAATGACCTCCTTTATGAGTATGCCCAGAGAGGCAGGCTGGCATGGGAGGAGAGAACGCTCATGGCAAAGATAGAACGGAACGTCGAGAAGCTGAACCTGCTGAGGCTTGAAGTAATGAATGCCCAACAGAAGATGGCAGAGGTCCTTGCATGAACATGGAGGATGCCTGCAACCTGGCGTTGAAGAGGCTTGGGTTGGATGAGATACCTCCATACTCGTCAAGCAATCCCGCGGTTGTGCGGAAAAGAATAGAATATACCTCAATGGTTGGATTGATCTTGAGGGAAGAGCGCGCGAAGAATGAGAGGGCAATAACGCCCACCAAAAAACTGGATGACTTTATAGAGGTGACAAAATGAATTTTGATGAATGGCTGAAAGGCGAGATAGAAAAACTTGACAAAATAAAGGATGTGCTGAAGGAGAAATACGGGAACGTTGACAGGGATTACCAGGAATGGCTTTTCGAGGATGCAAAGGAGCCATGGGGGCTTGTCAAGGGGGCCCAGCAGGCAGGTGCAGTAGCAAAAGACAGAAGTAACATGCACTACAGCGGCAAAGGCGACCAGAAATCATACGGCCGCCAGCTCTCGGAGAAGCAGAAAAAGATACTCGAGCAGCACCTGGAGGGAGAACTTGGCCCAAAGATAGCGGCCATGATAAAGGAGATGAAAAAACCCATGGATCAACTGAGTATCCATGAAGCTTCCGAGATTATAGATTTCATTTTTAGGGGAGGAAAGCAATGAAAAAAGGTATCGCGGCGAGAGAGGAAATTCCTGCGGAATACAGAAAAATTCTGGAGACTTCTGAGGACTGGTTTTTTGAGAAACACGCAAAGACAACGGTATACGAGACCATGAGGAAACTGAGGTTCTTCCTGCGTGACGGCTGCGATCTCCGGGACAGGAGTGCCATCATGGACTACCTTCGCGCCAAGAGGCGGGACGGCAGGGACCGTACCACCATCAACGGCTACGTCAAGTACCTGAACAGGTACCTGGAGTCCAGGGGATGGGAGAAGGTGAACTATCTCCATGAGACGAAGAGGAGCTTCAGGGTCAAATCCTACGATCCGGATGAGGCCAGGAGGATACTTGAAGGCACCATCGGCCCGACCATAGAGGACATGAGGAACCATGCCATGGTCTACCTGGTCTTCACCACCGGGCTCAGGCGTGACGAGTTATGCAACCTCACAACCGGCAGGATACGTTCAGACCGCCTCACCGTGATCGGGAAGGGAGAGAAGGTTCGCGACGTTTACCTGCCGCCGGAGACCGCTGCCGTGATCGCGGAATACATGAGGCACAGGAACCACCGGGAGTCTGAGTTCGTTTTCACGACCAGGAAGGGCGGTATCACGAACAAGTACATGGGAAGCCTGGCATCCGACATTTCAAGAAGGACCGGTGTGAAATTCTCATGGCACAGGGCAAGGCACACGTATGCCAAGACGTGCATAAGACAGCATGTGGATCTCGAAACCCTGCGGCAGATGCTGGGTCACGAGAGACTTGACACCACACAGATATATCTGAACGTTGACCAGGCAGAGGCTCTGGAGGAGATGCGGATGAAGAAAGTCAAATTTTTTCTGAGGTTCAAATCCACTGAACCATGCAGTATTGTCGATGGACTGGCGGGGATTTGAACCCCGGGCCTCTTCCATGCCAAGGAAGCGATCTACCTCTGATCTACCAGCCCAGAAAAGCAAGACACCCATTAATAGGTAGTTTTAAAATTTTGTCATGGATTTGG
>JAJYRT010000123.1 GCA_021793945.1 Thermoplasmata archaeon | reverse complement strand
AAAGAAGGGGAAGGGAATTGAGAAGATACATGCTGAAGCATATGGATGATTACGATCCATTTGCGGTAAAGAGGAAGGGATTCATGGTTCTCATGAGTTCACAATCAGTTGAGAGGGATGAACTTATTCCGCTTCTATGAAAAAAGTTATCCTGTCATCTTCTGATCCCTCTTCTGTATAAATAACTTTACAGTCTCCTCCAGTCCTTTATGCATCGCAGGATTCCTTGATCTTGCCGCCATGGCTTTCTGCTTTCTCTCAGTGAGGTTTTCAATCTGATCATTGAATTCCACACCTCTGGAAAGCATGACATAGATGGTCTCAACCAGTATCCTGGCAATTGCGACTATTGCCCTGTTCTTTCCCAGCCTCCGGACAATGCTAAGATATTTCATCTTCATCTTCCTTGAATATTTTATCAGGGAGTGTGCTGCCGTTACAAGTATGAACCTCAGCATGGAAGGGCCATGCTTTGTTATATGGCCCTTTATGTCTCTGTTACCGGACTGGTTCTGTCTCGGTGTTAGGCCTGCGTACGATGCAAGCTTCTCCTTCTTTTCAAACCGTTTTATATCGCCGATCTCTCCCAAAATTGCTGTGGCGGAATACACACCGATCCCTGGAATGGTCATGAGAAGGCTCACATCCCTGTTGCCTGCGGTGCATCGGGCCATCTCATCCTCAATGGATGATACCCTATCCTTAAGGTCCTTTATCCTCTCAAGTATGTCTGCAAGCGTTATCTTCTCCATTTTGCTCAGAACTGATGATCGGGACTCAATGATCCTCAGACCCCGATTCCCGAATATGTCTGTTGCCGGTATGGATATGCCATGCCTGGTGAGAATTGCATGTATGCGATTTTTCAGCTTGGTGATCTCCTCCCCTATTGATTTCCTGTACCTGGCCATTGATCGCAGATCATCAATCTCTGCTGAGGGAAGATATACCTCTGATAACTCCCCAAGGTGGAGAGACCTGGCAAGCTTGAATGAATCCTCCCTGTCGTTCTTCTTTGTACTTCGATATATGACAGGAAGCTTTGAGGGATCTGCCATGTGAACTGAGAAACCCATATCTCTTAGCAATCCTGTAACATATTTTCCTGATGTCGATACCTCCAGTGCGATCTCAGGTTTCTGCTTGAGATATCTGTCCCTGAACTCATTCCAGCAATCCTCACTGTTGGCCATCTCATACTGTTCGTTTATGTTTCCATCTTCTTTCAATTCTGTCACATATATGGAACGTTTATGTACATCCAAACCTATTATGATTCCAACCACCTCCTTTGTGGTGAGTGAGAGTTCAAAGTCGGAGATAACTCGACAGACTTCTATTCACCCTTGTTCCAGGGTATTATGTCGAGACGAAGGGCAGCCAATCTAAACAGCGACCTCACGGGTCAAGGGAATAATCAGCTGCCTCTCCGACTCTCACGCCTGCACCGTCATGCAGGCGTGGACAGAAAACTTTTTTCATGACATCTAAAAGTTGCGGAGTTAGAGTTTACAATGTTCAGGAAAGACATTGGGCTATATCGAGTGGTTTTGGGAAATCCTCGAGCAATTATGAAGATAAGGTTAAAATACATTCTGAAACTAAAGCACGGATTATCAGTAATATCTTGATTATCCGGAGGATGTGCTAATGATTAGGGGGATTACCGAAAGGCCTGCTGCAATGCTTACAATATACATCGCAGTCTATACCGTGGTATTCACCATTTTTTCCCTTTTCCGGTACGAGAATTTTTACACCTCCAATTGGGACCTTGGGATAAACATGCAGGAGCTGTGGACAACTACCCATGGCAAACTGCTCTGGGATTCTGCCGATTACGAATACACTGCAGTAGTATCCCACCTTGAGGTTCACACGACATACATTGCCCTTTTCTTCGCTGTTCCCTACGAACTTCTGCCATCACCGGTTTTCCTATTTACTGTGCAGAGCTTCATGCTCTCTCTAACCACTGTTCCTATATATCTGATCTCTAAAAATTATAGTCATGAAATGAAAAAATCTATTGCCATTGCATTTATCTTCCCTCTTCTTTTCCCTGTTATTGCCTCGGAAATGTTCGACTACCACTGGATGTCGTTCATACCGTTCTATTTCTTTTCTTTGTACTATTTCGTTATGAAGAAACGGTACTATAGCTCTGCTGCTCTAATAACACTTGGTGCAGTTACTGAAGAAGTATTTCCGTTTCTTGCGGCATCCCTTCTTCTCTACTTTTTTCTTATGGATTTCAACCTAGGGAAGAAAATCAGAGACCTTTTTAGCCGAACAAGTGCTCCCTTAATTGCGCTTGGTATTTTTTCGGTTGCGCTTTACATTTCCCTCAATGAGATACAGTTCCACCTTATTCCTGTTATTCTGGGCAATACCAACGCAATTCCTTACATGTATGAATACTTCCAGCATCCTCTTCTGCCAAACTCGTTTCATATCGGAAAGCTCATTCTCGGACTCGCCTACTGGACTGCCATATATACTTCTGTAGGTTTTCTCGGTGTACTCAGATTAAGGCACGTGATTATAGCTGCTCCGTGGATGTATTACACACTCTTTGTTGATCCTAGGTATCTGAATCCTGAATACCAGTATAATCTAATTGCTATACTTGGTCCCTTTATAGGATTGCTTCTTTATCTTAGCACCAGAAGGGTAAGCATCTCTGTTGAGAAAGTGCACAAGAGAAAAGGAATCAGTGGGGCTATTACGAAGACCACTGTAGTTGGCATAACCCTGATTCTCCTTATCTTAAATATTGTGGCATCCCCAATCGATCCCGCTTTTAGTGGTAAGATGCTTGGAAGCGGCTATGACTTTAGCTATGGCGTCAACCCGGCTTACCAGGATATGGGGCGCCTCGTGTCGCTGATACCGCAGGGCTCATTTATTATAGCTACAGCCTCCATGTT
Organism: Thermoplasmata archaeon; assembly: GCA_021793945.1. Next base: position 2,647 of record JAJYRT010000123.1, on the reverse strand, counting down.
TCCCTACGTTGCCAATGACGTGAACGCTTTCTCATTTCTCTTTTCCACAAACTACACACTCTCAAGTTTTGCGGGCAAGGTTGAGGTAGGAAATCAAAGCATGCCACAGTTTGTCCTGTACAACACATGTGCCATCCAGAGTATCCCTACAAACTTCCTGAATACTATGAATTCGGATTATGGGGTTCTTGCTGAAGTATATATGTCCGGATATCCGGGGAATATCCTGCTGCTTGAACTTCACTATAACGGGGCAGTGCAGTTCACGGCAAATGCATGATAATCCTCCTCGTATCAACTATGATCCGAGCCCCTTAATTTTGGACAGATATTCCGTCTTCCAATGAGACGTTTTCTTTCAACCTCCTTTTCTTCTCGATCCTGTTCTTCAATATTCTCTCCTCCTTTCTGTTTCTCTCTTCCAGGAATTTGTTCCTGAAATCCTCCTCTCCGATCCATATCTTTGTAATCGCCGGTTGATTTTTGTGCATTTTCGCCGGAATAAAAGTGATCCAGATCGCCGGTTTAATTTTGATCCATTTCCTCATGCGGAAGGGGATCAGGATTGTACGGGCTGGAGGTGTGGAGAATGATAAGGAATCTTAAAGAAATGGGAATGAGCAACCGGGAGATAGCAAGACAACTCGTGAAATGTTTACGGCATTTGAGACAATTCGATAAAATAATTAAGAGACAGATTGGCTCTCTGCCCAGGAAATGAGTGAAAGGAAGTACTACACACCGGAAGAGAAGATGAAGATAGTACTCGAAGGTCTCAGCGGTACAATACAGATATCGGATCTCTGCAGGAAGTATGACATCAGGCCTGCGAGATTCTACAGCTGGAAGGAGAAGCTGCTGAAGAATTCCGCAGCAATATTCGATGACAGGGGAAGGAAGAGAACTAGGTCTGACGATCTTGTTGAAGCCCAGAGGGAAGAGATAGCAAGGCTCAAGGACACCATAGCAGAGATTACAACGGAGAATCTGCAGCTTAAAAAAAAGATTGGCAGCTACGGGGTGAAAAGATGACCTCCGTCTTCCATGAAATCAGAAGGACAGTTGAAACAACTGCATCAAGATCATCAATCCCCATCTCAAGGATACTCAGCATATTGGGAATTTCTAGGGCTTGGTACTACAGGCATCTTGACCTTCCACCAATAATAGACAAGAGGTTCAACCCCTTTGAAATCAACGATGAGGAGATGAGGGTCATCAGGTACAGATATGACCATCCCAGGATGAGTTTCCGTCTTCTGGCATATTCAATGATAGACAAGGACATAGCCTATCTCTCACCCTCCGAGGTCTATAGAATACTCAAAAAATACGATCTTATAACACCCTGGGAGAGGGGGACATGGAATTCCTCCAGGCCTGAGAGGGCAAAGCATCCGGATGAGAGGTGGCAGGTGGACATAATGTACGTTAAGATCGGGGAGAGATTCTTCTACCTGTTAATATTCATTGACGAATACTCAAGATACATAGTACACCACGTCCTGACAGGATCGATGGATTCCAACTCCGTCGGTTTGGAAGCACAGATAGCCGTAGAGAATCTCAGGAAAGATTCCCTTGCATCTCCGGAGATACAATCTGACAACGGGTCAGCCTTCATATCAATGGACTTCAAGATTGTGCTAGAGAGCAACGGTCTCACTCACAGGAGGATTCACCCTCACACCCCTGAGCAGAACGCAATAGTCGAGAGGGCAAACAGGACTATGAGGGAAGAGCTATCACCCATCTTGATCACGGACTATCAGGATGCTGAGAGGGAAATATCAAGGATTGTGCTATGGTACAACGAGAGGCTTCACTCCTCTTTGAACTATCTTACTCCCCGGGACTACTACAGGGGCAATCCTGATGAGCTTCTGCATAAAAGGGAGGAGAAATTAAGGATTGGAAGAATGAAGCGGAAGGAGATGAACATGAACAGAAGAAAAGGAGGTGAAATGGCAGGACCTGTATCTTAATTTATTTCGCGATTTGTCTCAAATTGAGATAAACAGTACACCTGGGATATCAAGGCGGAAAATGTCCTCTGGGCTACGAATACATCGAAGGCTACAGCAGAGATGGGATCTGGGTACGCGGCTATTGTAGAAAAATCAATTCAAGAAAAGCGAGGAAAGAGGCACAATACTACGAAAAGCTGGATAATGAAAGAGCTGAGGAAAGGCAGGATTTCTGGTCTCAATTCGGGAATCTATGAAAATCTCAGCGATCACGGGCGTTGTATTCAGCATTCTGATTCTTGATCTGTTATTTTATGGCATATTCTATGATATCGAAAAGCATGGATTTGTGCCTTCTCGCATCTTATCGCAATATCAAAAATTCACAGGTTTCTTTCTTGATATTGCAATCATTCTTGCGATATTATTTATTCTGGCTCTGATAAAAGATATTAGAGGATTTCCAAAAACTCCCACCGAAACCTTTTTTCATGGCCTCATGATCAATATCCATGAACCTTTACCACACAGGATTATCCGAACTATACAGGGAGATCGAAGCACTTGGCGATCCCTTAACCGGCATTTCTGATCGCATTGACTTCGAGAGGATCAGGCCAATCCTCTCCTCTTTGTATGAGAATGACACGGAGAAGGGCGGAAGACCCAATTATGATCCG
>JAJYRT010000122.1 GCA_021793945.1 Thermoplasmata archaeon | reverse complement strand
GCTCTGTACAATCTTGAAAGTTCTATCTGTTTTCTTGCAATGCTTACGCAGTTCGCTCCGTCAGAGCCGGCAAGCTTCTCATTCTCTATCTGCGTTTCCAGATACTGTATCTTGTCTTCCCTTGAAACCAAGTCTTCATCTCCATTTTAAAAACAATGCTGTTCTAGTCATGGGCATCTTAGTTCAAATAGATTGCCTAAGGTGTAAGTGGCATCTGGAAAAAATGACCGGAATTATCAAGCAATTATATTATGACGCCGAGGGAGAGACGACTCCTCATTTTGTATTCACAATTGACTTGTCAAATTTCTATAGAAAACTAGCCTGATCTCCCTGCTTTTACCACCACGATACCTTTTCAAGTGCTTCAAGAATGTCCTTCTGCTTCCTTGTCCTCTCCAGCTCGCTGATATTGCCATTTGCATCCTCAACAACATGCAGCTTCTCCAGTGAATACTTCTTCATCAGGCCTGATGAGATCATTTCCCTCATGAGCGCTGTCCTTATTATGAGCGATATGAAGAATATGAACAGCATGCCCCTGATTGTTGATTCCTTCCTGACCCTCATGGGGAATATGTCCTGATCGGTCTGCAGTATGCGGAACGCCTTCTCAATGCTGTCCTTTCTCACAATATTGCCATTCTCATCCAGTGTTGTGCACACAATACTTTTTGCCGATATATCCATTCCAGTATACGTGGGATCATCTCCTAACATACGGTGATCCCACAATAACAACCGACGGATGTTAAGTTTCCCTATTCCGGGCTCTTAAGCATCCCATCACACTCATACAAGTACATTGATTATAATATTAGAAAATCGAAAGTGTAAAGATTATATTGATAAGTTCCAATATAGGGAATATTGATGTTCAGCAACAAAAAACAAATCGTCACTAGATAATGGGAAGGTCATAGTTGCTTTCAAAAACGTTAATCTCGCTGAAATCAGTTAGGTGCCGGGCTAACGCTTCCAAGGAGAAGTCTTATATATAATATTTGGAATTGCAAATAGAATCCTGTGCTGAAAGGTCTTCCTTTCTTTATTACTATAAACGTCGAGATCGTTTCTACTCTGGTGACTGGTTTACTGATTTACAATGTGCAGCCCGGGTCAAACAAAAAAGAAGATTTACTCATGTCAAAATTAGAAGATACAAAATCCAACCTGCATGAACGGCTTGATACCCTATGGGCAATAATAAAAAGGATAACAAACGATTTAATCTCTGCCTTTAACAGAGACTCAAATCCACTGGCAGGAGGGATAAAAGATGAAGTAATGCATTCGCTCTTTGTTTTTCCTAAACTTGGTAAAGTGAAGAAATTAACTGCCATTTTAAAGCCCTTTGAACCAGAATCAGAGGCTACAATAACATTATTGTTAAGCGAAATAGCCGAACTAAAGAATTTTTTGCTAGAAGCGAAAAAAAATCCAAATTATGCTGTGTTATCTAATATTAATGAAGTCGCTTCTAAGATTGCAGGATCTATTAATTTGCTAAGCAGATTAGGCTTTGTAGATTTAGAAATAGCAAGGACTGTTGCTGGGTATGATGAAGTTAAGGAATGGGGATGGAGTCCTTCACGTTTGCTCAAAGAACTTATTCAGCTCGACAACGATACTATGCGAGTAGATGGCCACAAAGGAAAACTACCAAAAAGCATGGAAGGGGATATTAGGCAGTGGGTTGACGTGTTTTCGTATTTCCCTTATTCCTGGAAACTATTAATACAGGGGCGCGAAAATATAGTGGGGTATTGGCATTTTGTTGCTCTCTCACCGCATGATTTTGCATTGGCAGCTAAGGGCGAACTTCTGGATTCCCATATTACTGCAGATAAAGTCATAAATATTACTACTCCTGGTATATATGATATATATATTGTATCCATTGCCCTTAGAAAAGGGTTCAGAACTCATACTGATAAGGAACTCCTTCTTAAGTCGTTCTACAAGTTGATCATAGAAATGGCTCATAATAAGATATTCATAAGACACATCATCACTGATGCATACACCGAGGAGGGAGAGAGATTTTTCCAAAAGCTCGGAATGGAGAAACTGTGCAAGCACAAGGTACATGGAACTATCTATATGCGAAGTCTTTATCCACTTCGTTCGGAAGATAGATTTTATGGTTGCGAAGACACAATAAGGGAATTATACGAATCAGAGTTTCATTCTAACCAATTCCATTAAATAGGGTGTCCAACAAACTCCTCTATAGATTCAAACAGGAAAGGAACAATTTTTATAATGTCTGACCTATGGCCCAATGCATGGAAATTGTTGAGATGTTTGCAAACTCACAGTTCCTAGATCAGTTTTATGAACTTTACCAGAAAATGTTTGTAGATGAAAATGAAAGAGAAAGCAAGGAAAACATCATAAAATATTTATCTCTTAAAGACAGCCTTTTCTACGGAGGCAACTCTTACCATATATTCTGTTCAATGGAAGAGAAAATAATTACAGGGTTTCTGGTTGGAGACTACTACAGCGAACCAAATTCAGGTGTCATAGAATTCATAGCGGTTTGTCCAGATTTCAGAAACAGGCACATTGCGAAGAAACTTATAGATCATTTTATTTCAACAATCAGGACAGATGGCAAAAGGGAAGTAGATGGGATATTTTGTGAAGTCGACACAAAGGAGTTGTCTGTCTCGGACAACCCAGATCTAACCTCCTTGATATTTTGGAAAAACCTTGGTTTTGGAGTGGTTGAGATAGACTATGTTCAACCTGCCCTAGGTCCTGGAAAAAGATCTGTCAACGATCTGGTTCTCTTGTATAAAGATCTGGCTGGAAACGGTCTTGAGGCATCTCAACTTCTCTCATTTGTTAGATCATACATGAAGTATGCTATGTCAATCGATGCCCCAGAAAACAAGAAGGAATATCAAACTATAGAAAGCCATCTAAATCACAGGAAGTTTATTCCCATCTTGACTATGGATCACTACATCAAAACCAGCATTAGTCACTTTCTTAACCCCGCTTTGGACTATATAGTTACGTTTCCTCTTATGTCACTCAGCGGATTAGTTGGTGAAGCTGAAGAACTATCATTGACAAGAGCAACTGAACTTGCAACTCAAGTTCTTAGAGAAGTCACCTCTCTCTCATATTTTAGCGGAGTCTCAATTGAGATTCAAAAGGGTGATGGAACACCGATTCAAATCCTGGGTGAGGAAGATTTTATTCTCAGAATGAGAGACAAGCGCGAGAGTTACATTAGCGGTGAATACCTGAAAAGTAAGATGTCAATAAAAGGCGTGCTCAAACCAAAGGAACATTTGTCATTGAAAGTCGAACTTCCTTCCGGAGTAGCTGTAGGTACTAAACTGCATATCTGGATAGATATAGATCACCTTGGCATGGCATCGCTTCACTTTATTGTCTTTTTCGACGGTTATTATAGTACAAGGGAGATGGTTGCGCTGATGGATGCCGGTAAGGTCACAATTTTTGATCAGGACTATACTGAACCATTTGCCGATTTTGTGGGAAAAATATCAGACTTGCTTAATACTGCCGGAACGAAAAACTTTGGAGAAGTGAGAAGAGTAAAACCAGAAATTTATCCCCTTTCATTTTCAACCACGAACAGGCAGTTTGAAAGGATAAAGGTGCACATTTATGCAATAATAAACCAAGATTCTTCGTATAACTACGCAAGCTCCAGATATATCCGGAAATTTTTTGATGAGGATCAAAGTGCTGTTGATACAGTATTCTCTCATTATGGCAGAAAGGCTGCGGCCGTCATATTTGGGGAGGAGGGAGTTGGGATCTTCGAGGCAGTCACAGGATACAAAGCGACTGAAATCGAGTCGGCCAACCCGGCTGATTTCATGGAAAAAGTGAGGATGACTATATTGAACGAATATATTTCTGAGGTAACAGCGTTGTTGCACGAAAGACTTTACCTAAAGGGGCTAGAATTTATCCTTTCAAAGGGGGATGTGACAATGAACGGAAATGAAAAAAAGATGCTTAAGTACCTTGCAGATATTGAAAAACTCTTCTACACAGGTCTAGAGGAGTTCAGAGGACTATCCCTTTATTCATACACGGAACTTGATTTTGCGCTGAAGCAAGCACGATCAGACATGGGAATTAAAGAGCAACTTGAGGCTACCATTGCGGGCATCGGATCTCTTTCCAAGAAAGCCGAACTGCTGTATCGTATAAGGAACGACTCAAACACAGTTCTGCTTTCATACCTTCTGACTCTTTTTACTGCCTCAGCCCTAACAGTTTCCCTCATAAATTTTATTCTCCCTCCAACGGCATCGTTGCTTGAAAAGATTCTTTTCATATTTGTGCTTCCCATAGTTGCGATCATCATTTTGTATGCTTTTACTATCATACGAAGGAAGTAAAACCTATGAAAAAAGGTAGTATAGTAGTTCCACTTGGAGTCGCTTTAATATCTTCGTTTATATACGGCGTCTGGAATGTACTGTCTTACAGTTTAGTTAAATTATTGCCTGGAAATATACTGATATCGCTCTTTCTCATGATGGGTTTCGGTGCAGTTCTTTCTCTTCTCTATTTGTTTGCAGCATCTATAAAGAATGGAAAGTCTATGACCTTAGAATTCATAAAATATCCTGTAGTTGGCGGGTGTCTTTTTGCCCTGGGAAATATAATCTTCTTTTCTATGATAAGGGTTGAGGTACTTCCAATAGTGGCTGCAATTGTATATAGCAATCTCATAATATTCTCATTAATCTTGATCAAGGGCAAAGGCTCAAGCATATCATTTCGATATGTTCTCGGAACTGTAATAGCCGTCCTCGGTCTTGCCTTTATAGAGTTATTGAACACGGGAAAAATTGTAATTAATTTGCTGTTGATAGAGCAGTCAATTCTTTTAGTAATTCTTTATGCGTTTGGCTCCTACTTTATTTACAAGAGCTCACTTAGCAAGGAAAAGGCTGAAAATAACATATTTCTGATATTCCTGACCGAAACCGCTGTTATAGGCGCAATTGCCCTAGTTTATGGCGGTTTTAGGGGGCTGACAGGTTTTTCTGGATCTTATATTTTTGAGGTTATTATAACCGGTGCCGTTCTCATGCTTGCTGTAATACTGGAATTCAAATCCTTTTTCATTATAAGCCAGTACAAGACTAAATTTATCAATATGATCAATATTTTTCTTAATTTTGAAACCATTTGGGTACTAATTTTCTCAATCTTATTTTTCTCCGTATCTTCACTAGGGATCATAATAGGGGTCGTCATAACATCATTTGGAATATGGTTAGTCTCTGCCTCTTGACGCAATGCTTATTATTGCGCTGGGATAGAATCATTGTGTTTTCCGAAAAACCTCACCCTATATCTTCTTTCATGACCTTATGATCGAATGTCACGAATCTGCTGCAGACAGGACTATCTGAACTTTACATGGAAACAGAAAGTCATGGCGATCATCCGTCCGACATATCAATTCTCATCGATTTTGAAAATACCAGGCCAATATTGGTAGACATTTATGAAATAGTGAAGAAAAATCAGACTTAAACACCAAAATCCTAAAAAGTTTCAAAACAAGTCCAAAGTATAACAAATTGTAAGCGCCGAGGGAGAGA
>JAJYRT010000006.1:25226-29778 GCA_021793945.1 Thermoplasmata archaeon | reverse complement strand
GAGTCCTTCATGATCCAGGACGGCGACCTGGTCACGAGCTACGGACTGCCGGGACAGTCTGCCTCATATGGACCAATGCCGGTCTTCATCAGCAATAACACAAGTCAGCTTGCGCTGAAAACCTCGGCCATATCTGTTGCCGGTTATCCTGTTACGCTCTCACAGGTCGGGTCTGTGGTAGTTACAATGGCTGTATCGAATTACAGTGCGTTTTCCTACAGCGTTGGCCATCAGTACCTCATTGGGGGAAATCTTTCAGTCGTAGACAGCATAAACGTGTCCGATTACCATTACTATGTCCGAACGCCCTATTTTTCCCAGTGGAATTATTCTCTGTATAGCTCACTTAACGGCAGCGCTTCAGCCTTCAACCCCCATCCAGCTGGGACTTCGTGGAAGCACGGGAATTTCACGGTGAGTGTTGGAAGCGGTTCGATCGATATCCTTGCAAATAAGGTTTCTGTCACATCAATCCAGTTCCAGTCTTATGTAGTAAGGATTATTGGCACCTGATCCAAATGAAATAGGAAAAGTATTTCAATTTCCGACGGTTATAATTTTGGTTCTAATGGATGGGAATGAATTTAGCCTGACGATTGGTAATCTGCTTGAGACTGCTGCTGACAACAGCCCGAATCAGGTGATATCATACAAGGGCAAGGAAAATTACACCTATACAAAATTCCATGAAAGGGTAGACTCACTGGCAAGGGCACTCGTGGAGCTTGGCGTAAGGAAAGGCGACAAGATTGGTTTCATAGACTGGGATACAAATAGGTTTATGGAAGCCTATTACGCTGTGCCAATGTCTGGGGCAACATTGCATACCGTGAATATAAGGTATACGCCAGAACTCATATTCTATACAATGCAGCACGCTGAAGACAAGGTGGTTTTTGTGAGAGACGAGTTCCTCCCCATACTGGAAAGAGCTGCCGAAGCCTTTGATTTTGTCGAAAAGTGGGTCATTTATTCCGAATCAGGGACATTCAAGACAATTCTTCCCAATGCATACAATTATGATGACCTCGTCAATGGGAAGCATAATGCACAGCTTCCGCCTGCAAACGAAAACGACGTGGCTACCACTTTCTATACATCGGGCACGACCGGCCTTCCCAAGGGAGTATCTTTCACGCAAAGACAGTTGATTCTTCATACGCTAGGCGCTGCTGCTTCACTGTCAAACCAGCCAGTTAACCTTGGAAGCACTGATGTTATGATGCCTCTGGTTCCAATGTTTCATGTCCACTCGTGGGGGGTACCGTATATAGCACTCCTGAAGGGCATGAAATACGTTCTTCCTGGAAAATACGATGTACTGGAAATACTGAGGACAATAAAGTCACAGGGAGTCACAGTCTCCTTGATGGTGCCAACCATTCTCTATATGCTGGTATCACATCCAGAAGCCAGGAACTACCTGGAGGGAGCGAATCTTAGGGTCGTAATAGGCGGCTCCGCACTTCCAAGAGGGTTGGCTGAGAAGGCCCGGCAACTCGGCATACAGACAACCACAGGATATGGAATGTCCGAGACCTGCCCCATACTTACCATATCTACGTTCACCTCTGAGATTCAGAAGCTGCCGGAAGCGGAACAATTTGATTACAGGCTTAAGGCTGGAGTTCCAATCGGCATGGTAAACCTGAAAATAGTTGATAAAGCCGGAAAGAGCGTGCCCAAGGATGGAAAGACCATCGGGGAGATTGTCGCCAGGGCACCTTGGCTTACCAATGGATACGTGAAGGATGAGGAGAACACAAAAAAACTCTGGAAGGACGGATGGATGCATACCGGAGATCTTGGAACCCTTGACCAGAGAGGATATCTCAGCGTTGTGGACAGGGAAAAGGATGCCGTGAAATCGGGAGGGGAATTTATACCCACTCTGATCATAGAGGATGCCATAAGCACATGCAAGGGTGTAAGGGAAGTTGCTGTAATTGGAAAGGCACATCCCAAGTGGGGAGAAAGACCGGTTGCATACGTTTCCTCTGAACCTGATCTTAAGGGAAGCGATATCAACAGGCACCTCGAGATGCTTGTTGATTCCGGCAAGATAGCCAAGTTCTGGATCCCTGATGAATATATTTTTATAAAGGAATTTGCGAAAACAAGCACGGGGAAAGTCGATAAGAAAGTCCTAAGGGAAATGCTCTCCTCGTCTCAGTGAGGGTATTATACGATCCCCACATTTTTTTGCTATAAAAATATTTATAACCTATTGTGATGATTGGCCGTGATCCTTTTCTACGTCAATATGGCATTTATCGGTCTTGCCGTAATTTCCATTATATATTATCTTGTTAATAGTTATCATTCGATAAATTACAGGCAGCCCAAAGGAACAAATCCTGTCAACCCGGATAGCGTAACTGCCCTCATTCCCGTGTACAATGAGGATCCTGAGATCTTTGCCAGAGTCATATCCGCGGTAAAGAAACAGGGGATAAAATTCGTGGTGGTCGGGGACTCCTCTTTTGACCCTTATAGAAAGATTACTGAAGATAATGGAGGAAATTTCGTATACCTCCCCAAACATGGAGGGAAAAGGAAAGCTGTTTCGGAAGGCTTGAGAGAAATAGCAACTGATTTTGTATTGCTCATAGACAGTGATACCGTGATACCGGCAAATACTGTCAGCAGCATGCTGTCTAAATTTGACCCGGACGTCGGTGGGATTGGGGCTAACTTATCAGTCAGCAGGGATAACAACTGGATTTCCTACAGCGCGGAATTCGTCGAACGCTCCCGGGAAGTGCTGTTCAGGGCCCTCTCCTCCCATGGCAGCGTAATGCTCCTGGATGGGGCCTGCGTCATGTACAGGACCTCCCTGGTTAAGCCCTTCATCCTGTCCCGTGAGTATACAGACCATCGTGTTTTCGGTAAAAAAAGCCAGTTGGGAGACGACAGGCAGCTGACCGGCTTCATAATAAGATCTAATTACAAGGCAATCAAGGATTTTGACGTGGCAGTTGAGGTAACGGCACCGAAAACCGTGGGAAAGCTTGTCAGGCAGAACATAAGGTGGGCCAGGTCAAACTGGGTTAATTTCTTCAGGGAACTGTTCAACGGGACCGCAAAGAAGGCTGGGAAGTTCTATACCTTCGACCTCTTGTACACATACATGCTTCCAATCATATTCCTTGGAATAGGCTCTGTTCAGGTATACCTGTTCGTTCATATAGATTATCACTTCCTGGTTCGCCATTTGACATATGTACCATCTCTTACTGCGCTTCTGTCAAGGATGACCGATGTGCGGGCTGTCTTTTTCCTCCGGCTACTCCTAACGGTGGTTAACTACGTTTCCACCGCTGTATTTACACTTGCTATTGCGTTCCGGATCAACAGGGAGAGACTTAAGACTCTGGCGTACGGATCTATAGCAATGGCAGTGATGCTCACTACAACTATCTATGGGCTGCTTACGATATGGAAACAAAATGGTTGGATGACAAGATAATCCGATTTAAGAGGGATTGTAAACCATTTTTACCTCTTTGACGGCAAAATCGATATGCGGGAATTTTTCCCTCACTTCACGCATTATTTTTGTAAGCCGCATCACGAAAAGTTCTCCTGCGAAGAAATGTATGTTCAGTACTCCAGCTGACCATTCAGACCATCTTCTCAAATAGAAAAGGTGTTCGTCGATCATAAGCTGGCTGATGTAACTGGACAGCTTGTCACCGAAGAACGCACGGTAAATCTTGTAATTTTTCATCGTGGATATATACTTGCTTTCCGCAGTGCCTATGAAAGTTGTATCGGTGATGATTTCAGGCGTCTTGCTCCCGCTGTATATTGCATAAACGTAATCCTCCAGATTGTTAACATGTGGGAGTTTAGACTCGCGTTTCCAGTTGGTCGAATGATCACTGTAGGCAAGGATACCACCCATGGATTCTGCGTGCTGGACTTCTACCACGATCTCATATACGCTCTGCCTGAGATGAAGTACGCGAAGCATTGAGAGAAACCCATTGGATTTTCCAAGATATTCGGCATAAAGATCTATATTTGAATGGCCTGAATCTGCCTTTGACAGCAGGATGTCAGAGATCATTTTCCTCTGTGAGCTTATGAATCTGAACGGCTGGACGTAAACGCCATTCTCGATCAAGCCGGGATCAAAGACTATGCTCTCCACCTCCTTAAGAAGCGAGGCATACTGTGAGAGCAGGTCCAGGTTCTTGACGTCCGATATTTCCCATGTTTCATTATTCAACTCTGCCCCACTGGCCTTCAGAGCAGCGATGACCTGGTCGTGGTTCTCCTTTGGGATCCTCTGCTCAGGCATAAATACCTTAATAGTTATCTTGTTCTCCGGTGTGGCGAATGGAACCACTACAAGACTCAGTCCATATTTCCTGCTGAGTTCGCTTGCACTGTCATTGAAAACTCCCTTCATGAATAGCTGTGAATCAAACACCTCGTCAACATCTTCAATTTCCATTGTTATCAGGTGAATGATGTGCTGGCAAGATTATAATGTTTTGCTTGCCGGCATGACTGCCGTTCTTCACCCGAACCATCTATTGTGAAC
>JAJYRT010000006.1:0-25126 GCA_021793945.1 Thermoplasmata archaeon | reverse complement strand
TCAAATGACATACTTGATACAGCAACGGCGTTGCAGCTGAAGGATTTCTACTCCTATCTGCTTTCTGACCTGACCGCGCTGCAGGCTGCCTTAATGGAACTGGTGATCAGGCACAGGGACACAGTCATGGTAGGGAGAACACACGGTCAGCAGGCAAGCCCCATAACTTTTGGTTTGAAGATGTCTGTGTACCTGAACGAAGTTGGTCGCCACATAGAAAGAGCAATTGAGACCAGGAAGCGTGTCCTCGTGGGCAAGATTCTTGGGCCGGTTGGCACCGGAGCGGCGCTGGGAGAAAAAGCGCTTCAGGTGCAGGAATCCGTGATGGAATTCCTCGGGATTGGCGCGGAAGATGGGGCAACGCAGGTTGTGGACAGGGACAGATATATAGAGTACCTGCAGCTGATCTCTAACATCGCCACCTCCCTTGAAAAGTTCACAACAGAGGTCAGGAACCTTCAGAGAACTGAAATAGACGAGGTTTCGGAATATTTCAACACGAATAGTCAGGTGGGATCGAGTTCAATGCCGAGCAAGAGGAACCCAATAGAATCTGAAAACGTTTGCAGCCTGGCGAGGTTCATAAGATCGCTGGTGTCCCCGGAATACGAAGCTGCAGTTACGTGGCATGAAAGGGACCTTACCAACAGCGCGCTTGAGAGGTTCACAATACCTTATTCAAGCGTGCTAATAGACCATATACTTGTAAAGACAACCAACATCTTCTCAAGGTTATCAGTAAATTCAGAAAGAATGCGAACTACTGCATTGTCCAATGAACTCGCGATGTCGGAAAACGTTGTAAAATTGCTTGTTACCAGCGGAATGCCGCGGCAGGAGGCACACGAGTTGGTAAGGTTATCCGCCATGGAGTCATTGGCAACCGGAAAAAAATTATCGGAGACCATCTCAGGAAAGACTGAACTCCTGACACCAGATGAATTGCGTAACGCCATGAGGCCTGAATTGTTCACAGGCGTGGCAGGTGCTATCTGCGACAGGTCAGTCAGGTCTGCCAAGGAGATAAGAAAATCACTGGAGGGTGAAGTCTTTGCCCGGTGAGGATACAGATTCACTAATATGGGACAGAATCATAAGCCTTCTTTCCACGGAGAGCATGTCCATCTCCGCCATAGCCAAGAAACTCATGGAAACCGGTACAAAGCGAAACCGGCTTTTCCTTACAGGATATCTTGAGGCGATGGTAAGGACCGGAATACTTAGTGTCAGGGAAATCAGGCCTTCCAGAGTATATTCCATAAACATGGAAAAAGAGTTCGATATATATGATCAGGTTGGATCTGTCTGCAGGGAAATGGATCAGGAAAATGCTGCCGATCGTGTCCTGGAGACGCTGTACCTGCTCTTCAACAGGCCAATTTTCCTCAGGGAGATAGAGAGATGCAATGTCGATATCCCCAACCTGTATAAGAAGACAAATTCCGTGAAGAGACCAGAATACATTGAAAGGCTTGGTAAAATCGGCCTGAAAATCCCAGAAAACAATGCTCTTCTCGAGCCAACCAGCCGCGACAGAAACTTCGCCATATCCATACTTATACAGTTGCTGAAGAGCAGGGTAGATCTCGACGCTTATTCACCGGAGATCAATGAAGGCATCCAGAAACGGCTGGACGAATCCCCAGATTAATGGGCACCTGCGTTTGGCCTCGTTGCTCCGGCATCTGAGGCACCACCTGCTGATTGGAATTCGTAGTCCCCGACTGACCTGTTAAACAGGTTCCTTGCTTCCCCTGCAAGTCCCCGTATCTGGCGCGGATACATGTTGTATGTATACGAATACCCCCTGACACAGGTTCTAACACATCTATTGCAGGATTCGGATTTATGCGCATAATCCCTGAAGGACTTGCTGGTGAAAAAATCCTTGAACGATCCTTTCCTGAGATCGTATGCATAGGTATAGTCGCAATTGTATACCTGCTTGTCTGGAGTGACGTAGACAAACATTTTAGGAAAGTGACATGTCCAGGGCTTCCCGTCAACGTAATCCTTCAATACCTGTTCTGTCTCCATAAGCGGTAAACCTTCACGTTTCAGCTTAAGGAGGGTTACGTAAAACTCCCGCAGCTGCTCGCTGCTCAGCCCGATTTGGAAGTTAGGAGTGTTACTCTCATCTGTCTGTCCGAAGTCCATGGACTGTTCTATGGAGTTGAACGATATTCCTATTCCCAGAGATTTTGCAAACTCGGCCATCTTGCGCATAGACCCCCAGTTCAGGGTGCTTATGGTGGTGACCAGTGAAACCTTAGTCCTTCCTATTCTCTTCAGTGCGCTTATACCCTTCATAACTTCCTGGAAGGTTCCCGGCCTACCCCGGATTATGTCGTCAAAATCGTTGTAATAATCTAGAGACACGAAGGCAAAGTCAAGATTCCTCAATTCTTCAGCCTTTTTCTCCATGAATGAACCGTTGGTGTTCATAACGGTTATGAATCCCTTCTCCTTGGCGTAATCAGTTATCTCACCTATATCTCTCCTTATGAGTGGTTCACCGCCAAACATATAGTACCCACGCATTCCTGCGGAATAAGCGTCATCGAGGAGCTGGCAAACTCCATCCGTTGAAAGATCTTCATTCATGCGCGGGGTATTTTTCCAGTAAGTGCAGCTTTTACACCTGGAATTGCAGCCAAAAGTCATAGCGTGGGCGAGGAAGAACGGAGAATGGGTGAACAGCCTTGACTTAAGCATTGATCCAAGCGCCCCCATATATCTCTCAAGGTTTTCATGCAAATCTCCCTTAAACCCTGAGACTGGTGGGTTTAAATTTGGGATCGGAGTTTCCATGGAAAAATAACACATATTAGAATATATTCGATATACCTTACATATCAGTGTAATAAGCTTGGATTGCTCGTTATAGAAGTATTTTACACCGAAAATTTCCATTCCCATGAGATACTGAATATTTCTGCTTCTGAACGCACACGAATGTTAAATACAGGTATAAAATGACGAAACGTATGAGAAGGATGAGCGGAGGTTCTGCCTATTCGGGCAAACTCCCACTTGGGTGTCAGCTATGCGCAAAGGGCGGCAAGATGGTGCTGTTTGTTTCAGGGATTTGTGACGCAAAATGCTTTTACTGCCCCATATCAGAACCCAAGAAAATGAAGGATGTCATGTATGCTGATGAGATGCCGCTCAAGAATATGAAAGATGTAATCTATGAAGCGAGAATGATCAGCGCAACTGGCACTGGAATAACTGGTGGAGACCCACTGAAATACTATCAGCGAACTTCCGAGTACATTAAGATTCTTAAAGAGGAATTTGGCAGTGAACACCACATTCACCTATATACCATAAGCGGGACGCAGAAGGCAATTGAGACCGTGGCTAAAGCCGGACTGGACGAAATCAGGTTCCACCCTCCAGAAGAGATATGGTCGATGATGGACAGATCAGTGTTCAAGGATCGGATCAAGTGGTCGAGGGACAATGGAATGAGCGTTGGTATCGAAGTGCCGAGCCTTCCGGGAAGAACAAAGGATACACAGGATCTCATAGAATTTGCCAGGAAAATGGATCTTGATTTCATAAACCTCAATGAGCTGGAATTCTCAGAAACTAACTATGGCAATCTGCTTGGACGGGGTTACCATGTTAAAAGCGACTACGAATCCGGTGCAACGGGAAGCCAATCCCTCGCAACAAATATGGTAAGGCAATTTCCAGACTTTACTGTACATTATTGTTCCGCCGCTTTCAAGGATGGCGTTCAATTGAAGAACAGGCTGAAAAGGAGGGCAAAGAATGTTGCTCGCGACATAGATGTCATCACCAAGGACGGTACTATCATCAGAGGGATAGTGGAGGGAGGAGACGTGATTGAAATGCGCGACCGGCTCATATCCATCGGAATGGACCCTGCCAGCATACATGTGAATCCGGTGAAGAAGAGGCTTGAAGTTCCTCCATGGATGCTTGAAGATATCAAGAATAGCGTTGATTATGAAATGTACGAAGTGGAAGAGTACCCGACATGGGACGCCCTGGAAGTGGAGAGAGTAAAAATTTAGCGTGAAATGATGGATTTTCTGGAAAAATGGAGTGATTTACTCATCTGCGCCTATGATCAGGTACCCGTGAGAACCTTCCCAGATAATTCTAGTTCTTCCTGAATCAATTGCCTGCTTTCCAGGTATGGCGTACACAAAAGTTTCGTATTCTCCGCCTTCTCCTGCAATATTAATTCTCCTTTTCCGGGATATCTGCTTAAGGTGCAAGATATATTCCGCATCTATGGTCCTGCCAAGATCCCTTTCGTCCAGACCTTCGGCAGAAACTGAGACCAGCATTGCACGGATTCCCCTGCTGATAAGCTCATCGAGGACAAGTTCCTGATCCTTGCGCCATAGCGGCGTAACGGAAATCAGCCCAAGTTCTGTGCACATTTTCTCTATCCTGGTTTTCTGGTAATCGGATGCTATTGCTCCAGAGATCATCGCCTTCACCCCATTTGCGGCGTATACCTGTACAATGCTCTCCAGTTCATCCTCGCCGCAAAATTTTACGTCCAGACCTAGAAGACTTGCAGGGAGACGTGATTTTTCAACGTTTGGATAATGATACATCGGTGAAAATTCCTCTGGCTTGACTGTCAGGGCGCATTCTATTTCGTATCCTGACTCCAAAGCAATCTCCATAGCAAGGAAAGAATCCTTTCCACCGGAAAATAAAGCAATCGCCTTAATTACACTGCACCCCGATTATCGGGAATAATGCTCCCTAGTACTAAATTTGTTGGGAATTGTACAAACTCGCGATAAAGCAAGATTAAATATCAAAGAAGAATGGTCACCCGGTGTTGTTATGACATTAAAAGTTGGAGATAAGGCTCCTGAGTTTACATTGCCGGATTCCAAGCTGAAAATGAGATCCCTGTCAGAGTATCACGGTGAGAAAGTTGTTCTTGCATTTTTCCCCGGAGCATTTACAGGGGTATGCACTAAGGAGATGTGTACATTCAGGGACTCTATGGCAAACCTGAAGAAGTTGAATGCAAAGGTTGTAGGGATCAGTGTTGACTCTCCCTTTTCACTGGCTGAATTCGATAAGAGAAACAACCTCAATTTTGACCTACTGAGTGATTCCAACAGGTCGGTATCAAAGATGTATGGCGGAATCCATGAGGATTTTGTCGGTGTAAAGGGCCTCACTGCCTCAAAAAGAAGTATCTTTGTTCTTGACAAGGATGGAAAAGTCAGATATCAATGGGTCAGTGAAGACCCAGGAAAAGAGCCTGACTACAAGAAGATACAGGACGAACTTTCCAGCATCAAGTAAATTTTCTAACTGCTGCTTATTATTGAATAAATTTCAAAATTTTTCTTTGCTCTTATTTTTATTTTCATGTTAGCGTTCATTTCCTGACTGAAAACTGAAACGAGATTGCTGCTTAGGGGGTGAGGTCGTAACATATTACAACCTATCTCGAATGTTGCAAGTTCCATCCATCCGGAATTCACCACTACAAACAGCTCTGAGCCCGTGAACTCGCAGATCAGCTGATCGCCATCTGCTCTTGCCATTATCGATTCAGCGTTCTGCAACCAGCTTCCCTTGACTGATAAGCTACCTTTCAAATTGGCCTTATTCCCTTCCATAACACCTCTCGGGTCAGCCATATCTTCTATTTTCAGACCCCTGAGACTACCGAGATATGTCTGGGATATTTTCACCTGTCTGATCTCACTCCCCTGAAAATAAACATCTGCGCCGGTAGCGAAATCCGTGGCATATTCAAAAAGGTCGTTATTGGAACTCATATCTGCGACCAGTGCTCCAGAAGAATCAAAGAGAAAGTAAGCCGGCAAACCGGTCGCATTAAGCAAGCCCCATATTTCATTGGTGTTATCCTGATACACCGGAAAAGTTATCCTGAGCGATTCAATTTCCTTAATAACGTTCTCCCTGGACTTCTGGAATTCATATTCAGCAATATGAACTCCTACTACTGAGAGCTTGTTGCCAGCCCCGATTTCTGCAAGGAAATTAAGAGGAACAACAGCCTCAATACTTTCAACGTTCGCATAGCTCCAGAGAGCAACCAGGATACTCTGCCCTTCAGGATTATCTATTCTTCCGTTAATGGTGGACCCGATCATCCTTTCAAGCAAAATGCCAAGCATGATCGAAAGGATCAACCCGCTCGCTATTAAACCTTCATGGATATGAAAAGCATTTAGGATATTAGTCCATACTCCTGGCATGGACAAGGATACATCGAGAAAGCTCATTGCAATTACATTTTCTAACCGTAAGGGGTCAGATCGCTGTACCAGACAGGATTTTGTCACTTTCCTGTCTTTCAAGAGAACCCTTCTTGACCCCGAATCTGTGGAAAAATTTCTCTCTGAATCGATAAAAGAAGGGTTTCTCTCAGAAAAAGACGGATATTACACTCCGACTTTCAGCACAACCGGTATCATTGTTCCCCTTGACTTTTCGGTAAATGTGGAAGAACTGTTCAGCTCATCCAAGGACAGACCACTGGTGGACAGGTTGCTGGATGCAATATCCGCATCTGGAAAAATGACAAAAAAGGAGGCGATTGCGAGGAGCAGGGAGGTAACCGCAAATCTAAAGCTCATCAATTTTGACCTTGCACTGATGGCAGTTATGTCAGATGAAGGAATTGATTTGAAGCCGTTCCTTGGAGAGATCGAGGAAGTTTACATGAAGAATAAAGCCTGATCATTCCTTCTCAGACAGCCGCTGGGCTATTTGAATCGCTTTATCCACATTCTCCATTTCCATGGCGATATCGGAAGCCATGTCATACATGTATGAAAGCGATGTGCGGAATTCCTTTCTCTCCTTCTTGTTCTTGATGTTGCTGGAAATCTCGTCTATCTCATCAAGGGCCTTAAGTGCACTCATGAGGGCGTCATCCAGGCCTCCATGAGTCCTTATGTTTTCTATCAGCCCTCTCTTGGCCTCGAAATAGCTTTCCCAGTCACCATCTTTCCCTGAGGTTTCGAGCACATCACGATATATCCTCAACAGTTCCTCCTCAGCACTCTTGCGGCCACTCAAAAACTCTGCTCTGGCAAGAAGAACCATGTTTATCAGACTGTTTTCGCCAGTCTCCTTTGCAGTGGCGAGGGCCCTATCGAGTTCAACCTCAGACTCCTTGGTCTTTCCTGCATCATGCAGGATGTAAAAGATGTTCAATCTGTCAACTACCTGAAGATCTTTATCCTGGTTCTCAGTGTGAATATCGAGAGACATCTGGGCATATTTCATTGAATTCTCTATGTTTTTTGGCTCTATTGCCGAATATGCCTGTGAAATCTTATAGTAAATCTCTGCCAAGAGTTCCTTGTCGCTATCCTTGACCAGATCCGTTGCCTTAAGATATTCCCGTATTGCATCGATATATTTCTCTTTATTAAGGAACCCGTCTGCGCCTTTAAGCAATGTAGAGATTTCGTCCATTTCGTTCACCATCGCATTGTTAAGCCCTATTTATGAATTTTTACGCAAATGATCCAGAATGGATCTGGCGCTTGACGGAGATATGTCCCTTGATTTCAGCATTTCATCAACCACCTTTTCCATCTCACTGGCGGTTGCGCCCGACGAAATTGCAATATTCCTGGCGTGCAGTTTCATATGGCCAGACTGTATCCCTTCAGCACTCAATGCACGCACGGCTGCAAAGTTCTGGGCCAGCCCCACAGACGCCAGAACTGAGGCAAATTCCCTGGCATCCCCTACATTCAGGATTTTCCTGGTTATTCTTGCCTTGGGTACCGTATTGGTTGATCCTCCAACCGTACCTACTGCCATGGGAATCGCAATACTCACGCCAAGATTCCCATTCGGAAGCTTGCCGTATCTCGTTAATGGTTTGTACCCTCCGAAAGAAGCAAATGCATGCGCACCAGCTTCAATTGCTCTCCAGTCATTCAAGGTTGCTACAAGCACTGCATCTACCCCGTTCATTATGCCTTTATTGTGGGTTGCGGCACGATATGGATCAACCACTGCTAGATTGTATGAACTGATGATATTCTCAACAATCTCCTCGCCTCCAATCAGGTCTTTCCTGAAAACCGCCGAAGCATAGGCCATTCTTCTATCTGTAAGGTTGGTGAGTATCCTTAAGTTAACCCTACCGCCCGTTATTTCTTCCAGGTATGGTGCTACATGTTCGCACATGCTGTTCACAATGTTTGCGCCCATCGCATCGGAAACGTCAACAATCAGGTGGACGACAAGCATTTTCTCGGGTAGGGTAAATGGGTAAACCTCAATGGTCATGGCTCCGGCCCCCTTTTCCTTAAGGGTCCTGCTCTTGGTGTTGGCCATGTCCACTATCTTACTTTCCGCCTGCAAAACTCTGATCCTGGCGTCATCCAGTGAGTCCAGTCCGAGTATTTGTATTTGCCCGATCATTATGGATTCTGACGCATAGGCAGTAAACCCCCCGGTAGATCTGCTGATCTTCGCAGCATTGGAGCAGGCAGCGATCACTGAAGCCTCCTCTATTGCCATGGGGATAAGATACTCCTTCCCATTGAT
Source organism: Thermoplasmata archaeon (assembly GCA_021793945.1). Next base: position 16,570 of record JAJYRT010000006.1, on the reverse strand, counting down.
TAGAAAATTGGTAGCGACTCCAAGTGGAATTTCCATAACAGAGATCACGTTTTCTATCATGCCGTCCGCTACATTTTCCGGCATTGATCCAAAGCCATGCAGGCCAGATATTTCTGATTCTGTAAGGTCAGAGAATTTTGCTACCAACCGCAGCCTATCCGCAATTGGCAATTTATGCAACCCGGGGATGACAGAACTTCTTCCTTCCATATATGCCTATAATATTGTTAATTAAATTATTATCCATATTCCGTGCGCAACAGGTATTCGCTCCATTTGGTTCTGATTCGCATAATTGTGCCGAGAGAAATAAATGCAGTTAGACTGCTAGCCGAAAAACACTGAATATTGCAAGGCGCCTAAAAAAATCATCGCTCACATATAAAGTGCACCGTTTAATTATAAACTAGTAATATATATTTTGAGGTGTTAAAATGACATTTGTTGATCCTCTGGCAGTAATGCTGATTGGTCTGGCTATGGGCACACTTCTGGGAGCGTTCTACTTCTTCTTCGCCGCAAGAGGGGACAAGGAGCAGATAAAGAGCCTGATTGTGCCTGCGTTTGGCGTCGGTGTGTTTGATTTGGTCAGCGGTTTTTACATGTCTTTCGCGTGGCCAATGACTGGTTTTGGATATGCCTACAATATGCTTTTTGGCGACCCGCTTCTGCTTTTCGGATTGATATTGATAATGGCAGCATTCATGATCTACAAGGATATGCACCCGGGGATCATGCCCCTGTTAGTATTGTTGTTGGGAATTTACGTCCTTGTTGGAGCGTACAGCATCGTGCAGCTTAAACTTGAATCTGGCCAGAACTTGGTGACCTCCATGGGACTTTACCTCTTCGATGGCATCGGGGCGATATTGGCACCAGTTCTTTACCTGAAGCCCAGCACAGGAACAGGAAAGACGCTGTACTATGTGGAATGGATAATACTTGGAATAGGCACAATATTTGCTCTGGTTATCGGATACATGGCACTCAATGGTCACCTTGCCCACCCTCCATAAATTTTTATCACCAGATTTTTTTTAACCTAAACTTTTTTAATTGCTCTCTGGATTCTCCATCCTGATGTTGAAGAATAAAAGCATAGTCTCAATTGACGATGTGTCCGAATCCGATATATCCGAGATTTTTTCTGTATCAGACAGGATGCTCAATGCGCTTGAAGCTGGCAAAAAACTTGAAATGCTGGATGGAAAGATTATGGCCACACTGTTCTATGAACCAAGCACCAGGACTAGGCTTTCATTTGAATCCTCTATGCACAGGCTTGGTGGATCTGTGATCAGTGTCTCAGATGTCAAATCCTCATCTGTTGCCAAAGGTGAAACTCTTGCGGACACCATTAGAATGGCAGAGTCTTATTCCGACGTTATAGTAATCAGGCACCCCCTTGAAGGTGCCGCCAGACTAGCCTCCAAATTTTCAACAAAACCGGTGATAAATGCCGGAGACGGTTCAGGACAGCACCCCACACAAACACTGCTTGATCTTTACACCATGAGAAAATATTTCGGGAAAATCGACGGGTTAAGAATAGCAATGGTAGGTGATTTGCGTTATGGGAGAACTGTTCATTCGCTCCTTCTGGCTCTCTCCAACTTCAATGTTGAAGTGACCCTTATATCCCCACAGATTCTCAAGATGCCGGAACATATCAGGGAAAGATTGGGGAAGAACATCAAGGTGACCTCTAGAGAAAATCTCGACGAGAAAATGGATGAGTTCGATGTGTTTTACGTAACAAGGATCCAGAAAGAAAGGTTCACTGATCAGAACGAGTACAACAGCGTTATTGGCCTTTATTCAATTGATGCGCAAGCCGTCGGAAAAATGAAGAAGAATGCTATAATAATGCATCCTCTGCCTAGAGTTGACGAAATAAAGCCGGAAGTTGATTACCTGCCGAACGCTGCATATTTCAAGCAGGCATTTTACGGTATACCTGTAAGAATGGCTCTTCTCTCAATGATTTTGGGGGCGTGAATATGGAAACAACACTGAAGGTTTCTAAGATTAAGGACGGAACAGTGATCGATCATGTGCCGGCTGGGAAGGCTCTGAGAGTAGTGTCAATACTCAAGATTGAAAATAACCCCGATGTCTCGACAACAATAGCAATGCGTGTACAGAGTGAAAAACTTGGACGGAAAGACGTGATTAAGGTTGAAAACAAATATCTGAACAGAGATGATCTGGACAGGATTTCACTGGTCGCACCAGATGCTACCATAAGCATCGTGAGCAATTACCAGATAAAGGAGAAGTTCACAGTAAAGCTTACAAAAACCATCGTTGGGATATTGAAATGCCCTAATCAGGGATGTATCACAAATGTGAAAGAGCCCGTAAACAGTGAGTTCTCTGTCGTATCTGACAAACCGCTGATTCTCAGATGCTTTTATTGCGAACGAAACATGACTGAAAAGGAAGTTTTATCACAGCTGTGATTTCCTTCTCGAATCCAAAATTTTTATTTATCTTTTAGGAACTAATATTCAACTGGCAACTATTTTCTTGGCGTCCGCAGAAGCCGCTGAAAGCCGCATCAAGTATATTTCTACTTCCCTTGCTATCTTGGTATTGATGGAGGGCCACTGGCTTTCTGAACTGTATCTCGTAAAATTCCCGGTGACATTGAACTCGTATTCATCATTATCTATTTCTTTTACCCTGGCTCCAAGATCTTTCAGTTTTTTTATTCCGATCTCTGCAGCAGCCCTTTCACGAGGATACAATCTCGATGGTTTTATCACCACGTTTAAGAAAGCTGTCCCTCTCTTGATCATAACTCGGGCAAGCTGGGTGTGCATCTCCTGCGAATATTTTCCACCGAATGCGCTTAGTAGTATGTAGGAATCTGATCTAAGTAAGCCTGTGTATATCCGTAATGCCGTCTTTTCCCTATCGGCCTGTGAATCGGAAAAATCAGCGGAGGTTGTTTCAAATTGTGTTCCGGAATATCTTTCAGTCTGGAAATTAAAGTCACCAAAGGCTTCGTCTCCGATGTTTACAATTTTTATCTCCATTGGCCTGTGGGAGTAAATTTCCATGTACGCGACGTCATTGCCAGACGCTGATGCAGTGTTAACACTGCTCTTGCTGTGGTTCACTGCGTGATAGAATACCCTGGCCTCTTCGATTGGTATGACTTTCTTTAAGACCCTCTCACCAGCATTGCCTATGGCTATCAATGCACTGTCATACCTGTCAGATCCATACTCTTTCGCTATTTTGCAGATTCTTTCCTTTATGTAATTGCCTTCCGTTTCCATATTCTTCCTAAACATTCGGTCACACCTTCCAATTATCCTATTTCTGGTCCTGGTTACTTCTGTTTTTAAGCCCGGATGTGTTGCTCTCTGGCTGAATTTCTCGGGACCTGTCCATTACGGCCTTTAGTTCACTGTTCTTGGCGTCGATGATCTTTGATATTAAGCCACTTGACCGCGCCTCGTTCAATATTTCCATTATGGCGTCGTTCCTGTCGTTGAAGAAGCCTTCCCTTATCGCAAAAGCCAGTGTCTGTTCCATGATTTTATCGAGTTTGAGGGAAACTTCGTTGGGCCCCAGTATCTTTATCCTATTCTGGGCAACATAATCTAGTGCTGCAAACCTGATAAATTCGGAACGGCTTGAGAATCTTGGATTGCCTTTTAGAAAGCTGTCGATTTCCTCGACCTCGCTCTCCGTGATTCTGATTGTCAGTTTAGTGTCTTTGTTTTCCAACCTGGTTTGCCTCTTACAGTTCATATATTTTACCGTATATAAATATTTGCTTTGTATGTACATTTTGGAAAATTTAGCAGGAAATTGGTAAGACACAATATATACACTCAGCGACACGAGTTTAACGTGATTTGTATGATTTTTTATATCTGCTCAGGCTTTCTAAAATGTCATGATAGGAAATACTGGTACATTTATATAATTTGTCTTAAATGTAAAACACGTTATACTGGACGTTCTTATTTTTGATTTGAATTATGCTGACAGATATCCAATAAATGGCAAAACTCCAAATAATTAGCCTTCTGTAATAAAATAACCACCAAAGGTCCGTCTTATCTCAATAAACACCTTATCTGAAGAACCTGTTCTTTTGTTTAGGGAGCGTTAAATTGGTCGTTTGGCATAGGTTATATAAACAGTTACCATATGGAATCATTTATGTCAGATAATTATGAAGATTTACTCAAAAAAGCTTCGGGCATGTTTGCAAAATCAAATACCAGTGATAGTAGGCTTAAAATCCCGGAACCGGACGTCATTTTTGAGGGGAAGTCGACAATAATAAGAAATTTTCTCGATATCACGGATCTTATAAACAGGGAGCCTCAGGTTATAGCTAAATACCTGATGAAAGAATTTGGAATCGGGGTAACAATAAACGGAAGAAGACTCATAATAAACCGTAAATTATCTGCCTCGCAGATATCAAAGAAATTCAGCCAGTACATGGATTCCTACGTCAAGTGTTACGAGTGCGGGTCACCGGACACTGTGATCCAGAGGATCGGAAGAATAGATCTCCTAACCTGCAAAGCATGCGGCGCGCAACATCCGATTAAACTTACGAGAGACTCGAAGTCCAATGAGGCTGACCTTGAAGAGGGGAAGCAGTACAATATAACAATTAACGAAGTGGGAAAGTCGGGCGAAGGCAGAACGAGTTACAAGGGATACTCTATAATTGTTGCAGGTGGGAAGAAGGGGGAGAACCTTCGCGTTGTAATAAAGAAAATAAGAAACGGCACAGCCATTGCGGAGATAGTGTCAAAATCCTGAGATGACCACGGACACAATAGTTGTTGACTCCAACGCCCTGATATATTCTGTCAGATACAAAACCGACATAGGGAAGCAGCTTTCTTCGATTGGCTTTAGCAGGATTATTGTACCTGATTGTGTGATTAATGAACTTCATGGCCTTTCCACTCGCATAAACGAGGCTAGGGCCGCAGTTGCCATAGCCGACAGGTTTGAGAAGGCTGCAGTTACCGGAGCTTGCGATACCGCAATAATTGATCTTGCTCAGAGCATGAAATGCGCCCTTCTGACAAATGACAGGGAAATGATCGTGACAGCCAAGGAGAAGCTTCTGAAGGTATACAGCCTGAAAAGAAAAAGCATAATTGGGGCCGTATGATCTTGGCATCGTATATCTCGCTCAAAGCAACCCAAAAGTGAGGAAAAATCTATGAGAGAAACTAAACAGCGTGACCACCAGCTTTACTTCGGGCTGAAATACATAAAGGAACTCATTGGGAATGACGTCAGGCGCAATATCTCTTCCGGAGACCTGGCTGAAAAAATTGGAATAAGCCAGCAATCAGCATCCAGGTTAATGATAAGGCTCAATTCAGAGAAATACATAGACAGGACTCTGGAGAACCGCAAGCAAAGCGTATCAGTTACGGAAAAAGGACTGGATTTGCTTTTTACGGAACTCGATTCGCTAACAAGGATACTCAATATGTCAGATACAATAGATATTGAAGGAGAAGTGAGCAGCGGGCTTGGCGAGGGTAGGTATTACATTTCGAGAAAATCCTATATCATCCAGTTCCAGGAGAAACTTGGCTTTATCCCATTCCTTGGCACCCTGAACATAAGAGTCAGCCAGGAGTTTCAAAATGAACTGCGCAGGTTGAGAAATAGCTCTGGCATACATATAGATGGCTTTCAGACAGAGGACAGGACATTCGGGGCGGTCAAAGCATTCAATGCAGACATAATGGGAATACCATGCGCTGCAATCATGCCTGAAAGGACAGTATATAGCGATGTTCTTGAACTCATATCCAGTGATTATCTCAGGGATAAGCTCAAGCTAAGCGACAATTCAAGAGTCCGTGTCAGGGTAGAACTGGGAGTTCGATCGTGAACTCAGGATCCTACGTCTATTTTTCCTGATTTAACTTCCCCTACAACCTTATTGAACCTATCCGTGGCCTCTTGTTCTGAAAGCCCACACTCATAAAGTTCCATGTATATTTCGTATGGCTCCTCGCTATCATAATTTTCCTGCCTGTCCAGAAAAATCTTAGTGTACCCGCAAGTCCTGTCACCATCGAAATTAAGCTTGTAATAAAGCTCAACGGTGACATTTTTCTCCAATATCTTCTCATTTTTCCTGACAAGTTCGTTCATGCTAGATCCCCAGTCTGTTGTTATATATAATTGTCCAGTCCATGATCCCATGCTTCTCTGAGTTCCTCCACTCCGAGATTCACGTAGTTCAGGCTCACATCGTCTATAATAGCTCTGTCTCCACCGGTTCTGCCCAACTTCACCAGGTTGACATCCGTGAAGCACTTTGAAAACTCCTCATAGTCTTTTTCCCTAACCTCGGCAATTATCCTGTTTCCAGCTTCTGCGAATAATTTCTGCGTTATCCTGCCACGTGACACGTCACTGAGGTCTATGGAAAAACCTATCCCTCTCCCGAAGGACATCTCGAATGCGGTCATCGCAATGCCTCCTCCTGAAACATCATGCGCCGATACCACCAATCCACGGCGGAAGGCTGCGATGAATCCGGAATAAATCCTGGATAGCTCGTCAATATCGACACCGGGCGCATCGTATGAAGTGATACCACTATAAATGCTGTAGAGGCTTCCAGATAGGTCCGGAGGGCTGTTACCGATGAGCACCACAATGTTTCCGGATCCCTTGAATTCTGAACTCAGTGCGGCTGTAACGTTCTCACAAATCCCCGTGAAGAGGATTGTGGGAGTTGGGATGATGCTGGAGCTGCTTGATCCATTGTATAAACTGACGTTCCCTGCGACAACAGGCAGCTTGAACTTCCTGCAAAATTCCCCAATGGCACGTACTGATTCTACAAACTCTCCCATGGAATTCGGTTTCTCCGGATCCCCAAAGTTGAGGGAATCTACGATCGAATGCGGGATCGAGCCGGAAACCATTATATTCCTGAAGCCCTCCGAGAGGGCAGCAAGTGTGCCGGTATAAGGGTTCAGCGAAACCATCCTTGGTGCGGTTCCGATGGACAGGGCAAGCCCTCTCATGCTTTCTTCCAGCGGCTTTATTATGGCGCAGTCAGAATGAGTCTCATGGTTTGGAAACCCTGTAAGCGGTTTTGATATTGTATTACCCCTGACTGTGAAATCATATTGTCTTATGACCCTGAACCGGGAACAAACGTTTGGATCCGATGCGAACTTCAACATCAGTTCGTTAAAATTCTGCGGTTCCCTTGGCAAGGCTGTCTCCTTCCTGTCCGCAACTTTTGTTCTGTAAGGCCTGCAATACATAGGACCAGAAGTCAGGAAGGGAAGGCTCAGATCCATCTCCTTTCTTTCCCCGTTATAAATAACAAGGTTGTTTCCGTTCTTCACTGTGCCTATTACCGAAAACTCAATGTCCCACTTTTTGAAAATCTCTGCGATCCTGTCAAGATTTTCTTTCGATACTGCCAGGAGCATCCTTTCCTGGCTTTCGCTGATCCAGATTTCCCAGGAAGCCATGTCAGATTCCTTGAGCAGAACCTTCTCAAGGTGTATTTCTGCGGATGTGCCTCCGGCATAGCACATCTCCCCAACCGAGCTTGACATCCCGCCGCCGCCAAGGTCTTTCATCCCGTCAATAAGCCCCTGTTCGACAGCCTCCAGTATGGAGTGAATGAGCGGTTCCTTTATTATGGGATTTCCAAGCTGCACAGCCCGTTTGTTGGACTCCTTTTCGCTTATCCTCACAGACGCAAAATTGACGCCGTGAATGCCATCCCTACCGGTTCTTCCCCCGGCAAGGATCAGTAGATCTCCCACTTTCTCTATCTTACTTCTGATTATGTTATCTTTCCGGGCGATTCCTATGCATCCAGCGTTCACCAGTGGATTGTTGTCATATGACTGGTGGAAATCCACTGATCCTGCAACATTGGGTATTCCTACACGGTTTCCATAATCCCTGATTCCGCTGACTATACCGTTGAAGGTGAATCGCTGCGTTAGCGCGTGATCGTTTGCTGCGTTTTCCTTGATGTCCCCTAAGTAAATCGAATCCAGGAGTGCGACAGGCTGGGCACCCATGCAAAGAACATCTCGTATGATTCCCCCGATCCCTGTAGCTGCCCCGCCATACGGCTCTATGGCACTGGGATGATTGTGGCTCTCCATTTTGACTACGTAGGCATGGTCGCTATCGAATTCCACAACCCCAGCATCGTCTTCCATAGCCAATATAGTATAATCTGTCTTCAAGCCTGAAAGATATTTCTTGAGGTAGAGCTTGGATGACTTATAGCAGCAGTGTTCACTCCACGCTTGCGCCATGGCTTGAATCTCGAGCATGGTTGGGTTCCTTCCCAGATCCCTGAAGTAATGTGCCAGCATTATCATCTCATCCCTGTTCAGAGACAGAGACAGTTCTTCACTTAGCTTCTCAAGACCTTTGACAGGCGCACCGATGAGGTCCACCTCTTCAGTCTGAACCGTTTTCCTGGACCTTCCGGGCATGTTAATCACTTATCTTCTGGATGGTAAATTTCTGTATGACTGGATTATATAGCAGCTTGTCTGAAATTTCCCTTACAGATTTCATTGCTTCCTTCTCATTTCCGGTCAAAGAGAATTCAAAAGACCTCGAGATCTTTACGGAAGCCACATTGTCAAACCCTATGCTCCTGAGATTTTTTAGAACGGTTTCTGATTCAGGATCTTCCACTCCATCAAGATATTCTATCCTGACAAGTATCTTAGGCATGGATGGAAAATGCAAAGGATGCATTAAACATGTCTGTTCAGGTCATGACTTAATCGCCTCAATAATGGGCTTAAGGGTACTATAGACATTACTGGATTTCTCTGCAATAGTTCCTGTTACTATTATATCTGCTCCTGATGATGAAATCTCCCTTGCGCATTCAGCGTTCCTTATGCCTCCTCCCACCAGTAGCGGTATGTCGATATTGGGCTTTACGGCAGATATTAGGGTTGGAGACACATGGCTTGATGCACCGCTTCCCGCTTCAAAGTAGATGAGCTTCATACCGAAAAACTGGGCTGCAAGTGCGTAAGAAAGCGCCTGGTCACTATCTTCTCTCCTGATGAGATCGACTTTTCCCACCTTTCCAACGGTCATTCCGGGCTCGAAGACAAGATATCCCATGGGAATAATCTCTAAATTAAATTTCCTGAGAAACTGAGAAGCCTTCATCTGGTGCCTGACGATGAATTCGGGATCCGTCGAATTTAACAGTGACATGAAATAAATTGCGTCAGCATACTTCGAAATCATGCTTGAAGATCCCGGGAAGATTATGACCTTGATATCTGTACGCTTCTTTATCTCGATGATGCATTCATCCATTACGCTCTGAGTAATGCCTGTAGACCCACCTATCATGAAATAATCTGTTCCAGCCTTTTCTGCATCTGCCGCTATTGACGAGGATTTTTCAGGGCTTTGAGATGCGGGATCGATCAGTGTCATGTGAATCTTTTCCTTCCCGGATCTTATCATTATTTCTTCCAATACGTTCATTTCTTCACCGTTCCGTTATATTATGGCCGTTGGAACCACTATATTTGCCGTGATTCCACCTATGACAAAAGCTGCAAGGGCAAGTATCATGGCAATTTTGCTCAGTTTCTCGTTCCTTTCCGGATCTTTCACAATGTCGTGTATGGACATAACGAATATAATGTCTGCAATAGAGACAGCCGCAAGATAAGGGTATGAAAATATTCCAATCAGGAATGGCAATGGCGAGATGACTATGGCGAGTATCATGCTTCCTGAGGCAACTCTTGAGGCAGTAGAGGCCCCATGGACCTTCGGAAACGTTGTTCTCCCAATGTCCCCCTTGATGTCCTCTATATCCTTGATAATCTCACGCGAGAAATTTGACAGGGTCGCAAGTATGAAAAGTATAATCATGGGTGACACCGCACCCACTGCCATGCCGCCATAAATGAATATCAACCCGACAAGCACGCTGACTGTTGCATTGCCGGACAGGCCAAGATTCTTTGTTCTGGTTTCATAGGATATCAGAAGAAGTTCGGCCGCTATCACTATGACAAGAATGAAAGGCGAATATACGCCCACCAGAGTATAAGGCATGACTAGTGCAACGGGCAGGATAAACATGAGATAGGCGTATATCCTGGCCGACCTCAGGGGAATCTGCCCAGATGGTATGGGGCGATTTGGGTGGTTAATCATGTCTGTCTCGCTATCCAGAATATCATTCAGGATGTTGCCAGCCGATGTAACAAGGAACACCGAAATGGAAGCGATTGATATGGGAATAATGTGCTTGGGCAACGCGTATCCTACGCCTATGAGTGCGGATATCCAGGTAGCAAGTAGTCCCATCAGACCATTCAATGGTCTCAGTATGCGAATCCAGGGGTTCATCTATTGCTTGGGTAAGGCTACCGATTATAAATTATTTTGATCGGTCTGCACTCCTTACCAAGCCCCTACCTCAGTACGGATATCACATCTTCGATACTGCAGTTGCTCTTGATCCCGGTGTTGGAGAACTCCGTCCTTCCAGCAGTCCAGCCAGCATCCCGCAGCATGGATATGACTGCATTTATTCTGGGCATTTCGATGTGAATATACTGTGAAATTCCAGTGAGATCCTTGAACAGGAGAGAGACATCCTCAAATGGCATCAGGCTCAGATACCTGCCCAGTTCCTTGCTGGCAATTGATGCAGAGTGCTCCGCAATTCTTTCCGTGGTTTCCTGATCGTTTATTCTGCCAGTCCAGACGGGCCCATCTTCAAGGTCCGGGTAAATTCCCCAGAGGATAAGCCTCTTGTTTATGTACCCGATCTGATCAATAAGTCTATCCGCCTTTTTCACCCCCTTTTCAACCCTGAAGAAAAGCCTGTAAAAATGAGAATTCCAGAACGAGAACATTGGGGTCGCGGCACGGTCAAAGACAGCCGCTCGGTGTACTATGTACGAGATCAGGAGCCTTATCCCCATTTCATGCCTGAAGGTGTCGTTTGTAATATTTGCGCCGTACCGACGTCTGGTCTTTGCTGGAACTGATCCTGTGAGAGAGCTGAGATCGGTTGCAGTAAAACCAAGATATCCTCCCGGCTTTACTGACGTAACAGCTCTGTCGACATAGGGAACAACCGAACCGTATGGATCAATGTCTATGTAGTCGAAAACGCCTTCATCACAAGCCTGATAAAACCCTGTATTATATGACTTGATTTCCAGATTGTTTATAGCAATATTGCGTAAAACATACTCATAAGCCTTTGGACTCTGTTCCGAAATTACGACATTCGCGCCTGTCTCCATAGCCAACCTGATTCCCCTCACTCCGGTTCCACCGAAGGCATCAAGCGCCATTTTGGGCCCGACAGACTTTACAAAGAGGATGGAGAAATCTCTGTTCAGCTTCTGGGATAGGTTGTAAAAGCCCGGCATCTTCTTTCCGGGTCCGTGGATAACGTAATCATCAGGGACTTCCAGTCTTGCAGATTCTTCCCGAATTAGCAATTATGGCCCTTCTTCTCCCTTCAGTACCCGCATGACTTTAAATGGGAGAATGTTCCTGTTGATCGGCGTGATATCAAAGACCCTAATTCCCTCAAGGCTCCTTATTTCCTGCAGCACAGGATTCCTGGATTTCTTGTGGAGCGTAACTATGAGAGGTTTTGGTGACTTGAGTGTTTCCTCGATCTCCTTCTGAACGTTCTTTGTCGCATTCTCGAGCTTTCCAATTTCATCAATCACTATTATGTCAGCGTTTTCTCTTGCCTTCAGCAAGCTGGGAATAAGAATTTCTTCGAGTATCCTGGTGTCAACCCCGAGTTTGTCAATCTTTACGCGCGAGGTGATCACGGTGTCTGCAAACACGGCTTTCTTCTTGGTGAAAATATCGAATATCGAATATCCAGTCAGCTTGGAATTATTGACAATCTCTGTTACCAGCAGACCCTGAACCTCAAGCCCATCCTTCTGCAACATATCGATAATTTTCCTGAGTGCTTCCGCTTTTATGGAACCTACAGGACCAGTTATACCTACTTTGACTGCCATTTTATTCTTCAACCATCCAAATGCATGAGCGGGTAATCCATCTCGGGTATGTATTCAAGTCTCGCCACTACCTCTTCTCTTCCATATTTAATGCTGAGCTTAACCTTAAGCATCTCACCAGACAGTGTAATGTATTTGTAGATTCCCTGTCGCTTTTTTACCATCTCGGGGTCAATGCTGACCTCCGCACTTTGTACAAACGGTTGAACCATGACACTCTCCCTTATTGCATTCTCCAGCGAGTTCAGGTTGCTCAGGTTGATCGGTACCCCGACGTATTGATGATACACTGTTCCCAATTTGATGCCCGCCTCAAAAATAGCCCGCTCCCTTTCAGTGCAGTTGAAATAATTTGCGGCAGGATCGTGCATAGATGACGTGATCTCTAGACAATAGTTAAATATATTGGTAATCGTAGATTAATGGCATCGAGCTACCTCCGTGCATAGAAACATATATTTAGCGAATTGTGTTTCAGCGTCTGGTAACTGTTTTGCCTGATAACAATAAAATCTCGAAAACCCTGAGGAGCGTTCCAGGATATGTTACAGTTCCGAACATACTCAGATTCATAGGCCTGGCACTGATAATCATAGCTGCAGGCTTCTATATCGGGTGGTCAATAATATATAATACCTGGACAGATATTGGACTTTACTCGTTTGTTGCTCCAGTCTTTGTATTTGGAATACTAACGCTTATGTATGTCCAGGAAAAATATCACGGAAGCACGCCGAACTAGGCATTCCTGGCATCGATTATTGACTTTTCTCTTTCTGTGCATAATATCCTGACTTTCCGCAGATGATTTTCATACGACAGGAAACACTCTGAGTAAGGATCTGATCTTCCTCCAAGTAAGGGAGCGAAATTAACACCGAGAAACCCGTCAAATCCGGGAATTGAAAAACCTTCCGAATTGGACGATCTGGTACGAAAGCCAAAAATCCTTGTACTGTTTAGCAGAAGAGAATGGGATCTGGGATTCATGAAAAAATCCTCCGGATTCTGAGTCATGCTGATAATTGACGTGCTGTAATGGCGCGAATGGCGGCTGAGCGTGTCAAGGAGCTTCGAACACTCTGCACTGTCTATCAGATTATGTGCCTCGTCCACCAGGACAATCTTCTTGCTGTGAGTCGAAGTTATCATGGAAAGAATTGATAGCAGTATGGAAATCATCGCGGGTTCATTGCTCGAGCTTACGAGCTGACCCGGCCTGAATATGACCATCTGCCTCTCATGAATAACAATTTCATGCATGAAAACAGACGACAAGAGTTCTGATATCAACTTGACTGAGCTTGGAATAACCTTGTCATTTGCCAGTAGATGAAGAAAGCCACGCATGGTCTTCAGCCCATCAGTGTGAAGGTATTCGGACAGGTAATGCCTTAGAACCCTGACATCATCTGCAATTCCCTTGTCAAAATGAATGAGCATTGAGATAAAAGCATCGATCGTTTCGGGATTATTACTGGAAACCCTCAATGGATCTATGTATTCCCCACTCCCGACATTTACAACTGCGCCACCTCCTGGAAAAATAGCAGCATCATACTCACCCAGTGGATCGATTATGTATACATTATTTACGGCCGAAGTCAGAATCGCCCTTCTTACCATGAGTTTTGTAAAGAAAGATTTGCCAGAACCGGTTTCACCGAAAGACAGCATGTTGAATGAATTTCCACCGAATATGTCAAGGAATACCGGCTTTTCTGTCAAATCGTCCACACCAATGACCAACCCTCCGCTCTCAGGGACTGGTTCAAAATGAATCGGAAGTATGCTGGCTACTGACAGGGAATCCATCATGTAGCGCTTGTTCGCATCATTGAATGGACCTAGTAAGGACAGAATTTCCTTCCGAGTGATTCTCTGGTTGATTTTCATGATTAGCCCGAGATATTCCAGTGCCCCCATGACTCTTCTTGTGCCCCTGGATAATTCTATCGGATGGTCGCTTTCAAGGACAAGCTGAACATCTGTTCCATACACCCCGCGTCCATTTTCAGAAATGCTTCTGAGAAGCGATTCCAGAGTTTCCACATGCCTCTTAAGGCGAAGTGCCCTGGTCCTGTCCTTCTTTTCCTCGTATTTCATTTCAGACTTCCGTGAAGCGTGCAGCCTCTTTATGGTTCTCTCTGAAGTCTTTTCGGGCATAGATGAAGTCGATATTCTCTGCCTAATGCGCATATTTGTTGATTCCAGAAGTGAACAATACATACCCGCAGAGTCATAGTCCCCGTCGACAAGTGACAGGAAAACTCGATATTGCGAAAGTTTTACCTGAGGTCCGGATATCAAAAAACGTTTCTCGACTAAAAACCTCTGTTTATCCCCCATCCTCTTCACTAAATCCCGTTCAGACTATCGTGCGACAATTGTTTCAAAATCTCCTTGCCATCTTCAACTTCACTGATCACGTCCGCAACCAGACCTGCCCTCTGCAGGTTTTCCTTGAATTCCTCTGTTTCTTTCCTCATGGTGTCGAGCTGCGGAGACATACCCCGCTTGAGCCTGAAACTGAGGAAAAAGTATGGTTTATAAAAGATCGAATCACTTACAAGAAATGAGACCAGTCCATCATAATCCATGGAATCATCATCGGGCGATCCCGTTACATACCTGGACACTTCTGCTTTAACAGGCAGAGCCATGACTGTTAGTTCTGCTGTCAATAGATCGATTGATTTGGAAATCGCTGAAGCTTCGGCAATTATCTCACTTGATTTCATCATTTGATAAGGCAAGCCACCTGCACAGATAACGGAGAATATCCTGTTTTTCTCCCTGAAGATGCAGATTCCGCTGCCGCAGTCCAAAGCTATCTCGTACCTCAGCATGCCCGCTTTCCCATGAAACAGTGACAAAAACCTATGCATTATGGTTGATGGCAGGAATCCGTTATCGGTTGGAAAAAGAATAAAAATGGATCCACCGGATGCAACAAGAATGGAGATCAACATACTGAAATGGAAAATAATTGCCGAAATGATAAAGAGAAGTGCTATCGCTGAAATCTTCCTTGCGTCCATTCCTCCGATCCTTGGGGTGTAATTTCTGACGTTAGCGGGAATCCTTACACCTTGTCTTTCTCCCAACTGATCACCTTACCCTCCTGTAAGTTAATTTCTCATTCTCAACTGATTTCCAGTCGATGCCATTGTGCGACTGCGTTCCCGTTCTAAGTGGGCCAGAGTTTCCTTTCTCCTTGTTCCATACGGGATATGAAAGCATGTTTCCAAGATTAGAGAGGTTTGTATTCCCAGCTATCATGGATCCGGCATATCCAGCCTGGGATGCGGCTCCAGATATTACTGATGCAGCAGAAATTTCACCATACGCAGATTGAAATGAAGCAAACCTGTAAATCATGGAGTTCGACATTATCAGGGTTGGAATAAGGGAGGCAAGGGTCAGGAATCCTATTTGCAGAATGAAATCGCCATAAAAAATGTGAACAAGAACCAGTAAAATAACCACAAATAAAGGAAGAACTGCGGATTCCACGAAGAGTATCCATAATTTTATTGCAATTTTGGAAGATTCACGCGTTATAATGAAGATGCTGAATACCGGCAGCATCAAAGTAAGGAAAACAATAATCGCCTGCCTCACTATGAGCATGCCAAGCATGGCAAAGGTGGCAACGAAAAGCCAGCTAAGAAGGAAAAACTCAATCAGCGCATTAGAAGATCCAACCTGTGCTAGAGGAATGGAAATGTTTGAGGAGATGTTTGTAACTGAAAGCAAGCTAAACCAGTTTATGCCGTTGTATCCCCAAAGAATGCTGTATGCATAATAAGAGACCTGAACAATGAACTGGCTTATTCCCACACTGCCAATGAATATAACAACTGAAGCAGAAAAGCGAAGGCCAAACTCTCCCAGCCCCATGTTCCCGCCAATTGAAGAAGAGAACATGATAAATATGGAGACAGCGACCATCGCAAAGGCTGCAACCTCAAAATATAGGTTGTCAAGAAGGTAATAGTAAAACCCCATAAAAGAGGAGTTTTGTCCAAGCAGGGGGAATGCATAAGACGGTTGTAACCCGTACTTTACAAGGAAATACCAAAACCCTCCGATAAGCCCAACGTATGCTTCGTCCGCAAGGTAAACGATTATGGAAATCAGCTTTGGAATATCAGATAAGATAGACAGCATGATGCTATTACCCTATTGCCACATAATTGAAAACTGCGTAGATTACCCCGCTTATTGCCAGTACGTATATCAATGTACCAATCAATGCATTCTTGAGCCGACCTCTCGCCTCAAATCTCTTGTTTTCATCAGTACTGAAGAAACTCAGTGCGATGGGTATCCATAGCAAGGCAACTACCACAGCAGAAATTGACACCACAACCTCAAGTAACCTACTCAG
Organism: Thermoplasmata archaeon; assembly: GCA_021793945.1. The sequence goes on along the minus strand of JAJYRT010000006.1, from coordinate 121 downwards.
GGCCCCTGACAGCTGGGTTGTGGATGAAACATAACTTAAGATCGCAACTATACCTATTTGTGATAATGATACCATTATTTCACTATATTAATGAGTTGTATAAATTGCTATTTATGCAATT